>JBFIMP010000134.1:0-7068 GCA_041611635.1 Christiangramia sp. | reverse complement strand
TAGTCTGTACCTTCAAGCTTAAGCTCAGTACCAGCATATTTACCATACAACACCATATCACCTTCTTTAACGGTCATCTTGTGATCCTTGGTTCCAGAACCTACAGCCACTACTTTTCCTTTTTGAGGTTTTTCCTTGGCAGTTTCAGGAATAATAATACCAGATGCAGTTTTATTCTCTGCAGCAACAGGTTCAATAACAACCCTGTCTGAAAGTGGTTTAATGTTTAGTCCCATTTTTTATAAATTTTATTATAGGTTAATTAATTTTTTAATTGTGGTTAGGGATATTCCTAAAATTATGCCACTAGCTGATTTCTGCCAATACCAAATAAAAAATGCCAGCTTGTCATAAGCTGGCATTTTCAAAATATAATATTATGTGAAATTTACTGCGCGCTGTCAGTTTGTGCCGGTTGTTGAGCCGGAGTCTGAGTCGCAGGAACTTCTGTATTTACAGGTTCATCGCTTTCAAAAATTCTGGTTTCGGCACCTGCAGGTGCATCCATAATGGTTACGTTAGAAAGCAGTATCAATACCAATAATAAAGTAGCAAGGGTCCAGGTACTTTTATCAAGAAAATCTGTTGTTTTCTTAACACCTCCCATTTGCTGGCCTCCACCTCCAAAAGATGAAGAAAGTCCTCCTCCTTTAGGATTCTGTACCATGATCACAACTACCAGCAAAAATGCCACGATAATTATTAAAGCTAAAAAAATAGTGAATGTACTCATTCTTATTCGTTATTAGTGTCTTGTAATTTCTCGATTGCCCGAATTTGGTCTGCAAAGAAACCACTTTTTTCGGGATTTTTCAAAATTAATATTTTATATGCCTGTATGGCTTTTTTATAATTTTTTTGTTCCAGGTAAACCTTGGCTAAAGTCTCTGTCATTAAGGATTCTGGTGCAGTTGAACTTTGCTCGGCCAGGTTCGCTTTATTTGGCGTTTTACCCGGTTTGATCTTTGGATTTTTGGAAATAAATTCCTCAATAAGCTCAAATTTACGAGTGCGGGTTTCATTGGTCTCTTCTTCCTTTTTATTTTCTTTTCTTTCTATTGGCTGAGCTTTGGTAAGCTTTAACCATTCTGAGAATGAATGAGACTCTTTACCGTCAAATTCCAGAGGCTTCCCTATACCGAGTTTTTCTTCTGAAGACTCCTTAATCGACTCTTCTTCAGTATGTTCTTCAGCTTCAGACTTAACAGGTCTTTCAAATAAAGCAGGATCCATAACCAGTTCAGATTCTGATTGTTTCATTTTGATAGCCTCGTTAATATCGATACTGCGACTTCCATGTACCTCTTCTGGCTCGTATACCACGATCTGCTTCAATCTTTCTTCCTGATTCCTGATCTGTTTCGCGATCTGGTTTTGATTGAATTCTAAAGAAGTGATAAATTCAAAAAGGATGCTTCGGTCTGTAGTATATGCGGCAGTCTTTTTAAGCGCGTCATTGTAACTGAATTCCTGGTGCTCTTTTAAACCTTTAAGCCTTATAGCTCGCAACGCCTGAAAATATGGAGCATTTGCCAGCTCCTTCTCAATCTCTCGAGTTTGCTCTGATGTGATCTCACCCGGGTTCTCTAAAAGATATGTAAGCGTTTTTACATCCATTACCAGTCGGTTAATGCCGCATTGAAAATATCCTGGGTCAATCTCGTGTAGATCTCATCGAGTGCCGTTTCCAGGTTTGCACCTATGAGCTGTGTTTGCGCCGGATAATCATAATAGAAAGAAAATCTTCTTTCGAAATCTTTCTCCGGCTCCAGCGTATTATAATACCTCACATTCACTGAAATAGTGAGCCTGTTCTGTGCCGCCGTATTTTGTGCAGTAGCAGACATTGGTGAAATATAATATTCTGTGATCTCCCCTTCAAATATCAGGTCTCCATTAGTGTTCGCAAGGTTCAAGCTTGTTTGATTCTGAATAAGGTCCTGTAGCGAGATCGTGAATGTACGGTCTATTCCCGGCTCCACAAGATCTGCATTATTCTGAAAGAAGTTCACCTGGAAGGATTCTGCTTCCCCGGTATCTGCTCCGGTGAAAGAATAAATTCCGCAAGATTGCAGGGTTAAGAGCAGGCTGGAGCAAAAAATAAAAAATAGTTTCTTCATATGTTTCTTAGCTGTAAGTCTCAGACATTAAGCTATACTTGAACCAAAATACTAAATTCCGGAACATTAATTTCTAACTTAAAACTGCTGACTTATTACTACAAATTATACTGTTTGATCTTACGGTAAAGTGTACGTTCACTTATCCCAAGTTCTTCAGCGGCAGCCTTGCGTTTCCCGCCGTGGCGTTCTAAAGATTTTTTGATAAGCTCAAGCTCCTTATCCTGCAAAGAAAGGGTTTCCTCTTCTTCAATTTCTTCAGCAAAATAATATTTATCCTTCTCTTCCTGATTTGAAGCTGAATTATTTTTTTGAGGGATCTGTAGCACGTTCAATTCATCATCGTCTATATCTGCCTCATCGATATCATCTCCACTATTCCCGTAAATCTTCTGGATCAAGCCTTCATTATCATCCTGAACCTGCTTGCTGTCACCTTCCTGCATTAATTTAAGGGTCAGCTTTTTAAGGTCGTTCAGGTCACTTTTCATATCAAAAAGCACTTTATAAAGGATCTCCCTTTCATTGCTAAAATCACCTTCCTGTTTCTTTTCTGAAATTACTGCCGGCAGGTTGCTGCCCACATCGGGAAGATAATGACGAAGATCCTCGACGCTAATTACCCTGTTCTGCTCGAGCACTGAAATTTGTTCAGCGATATTTCTTAGCTGACGGATGTTACCACCCCACCTGTATTTCAACAATAACTTTACCGCTTCATCCTCTAATTTAATGGTCGGCATTTTATATTTCAACCCGAAATCTGATGCGAATTTTCTGAACAATAAATGAATATCATCCTTTCTCTCGCGTAATGGCGGCAGATTGATCTCAACGGTACTTAATCTATAATAAAGGTCTTCACGAAACTTTTCTTTCTTTATAGATTCGAACATATTGATATTGGTAGCCGCAACGATCCTTACATTGGTCTTTTGAACTTTCGAAGAACCTACTTTTATAAATTCGCCATTCTCAAGAACCCTTAGTAATCTTACCTGGGTGGGCAAGGGCAGTTCTCCAACCTCATCTAAAAATATAGTTCCGCCATCGGCAACCTCGAAATAGCCATTCCTGGTTTGAGTGGCACCGGTAAAAGCTCCCTTTTCATGACCAAAAAGCTCACTATCTATAGTTCCTTCTGGTATCGCACCACAGTTCACAGCGATATACTTCCCGTGTTTTCTATGTGATAAGACATGGATGATCTTGGGAATACTTTCCTTACCAACTCCACTCTCACCGGTTACCAATACAGAAATATCTGTAGGCGCAACCTGGATCGCTTTTTCCACGGCACGATTAAGTTTAGGGTCATCCCCAATAATTCCAAAACGTTGTTTAATTGCCTGAACTGACTCCATATATCTTAGATCCTGCTGAATTCAGGATGTTTTTTAGTTATTATCACTATATCCTACCGGCTCTCCAATTAGAGTCGCACTAGTACAATCATTGATTTTCACATTAACAAAATCCCCAACCTTATAGTTCTCTTTTTCGAAAACAACCACGGTATTTTGAGAATTCCTTCCACTCCAGTGAGCTGAAGATTTTTTAGATTCTTTTTCTATCAAAACCTCTACCGTCTGACCTAGAAATCTTTCGGTTCTTAGTTTACTATGCTTTTGCTGAAGGTCTACGATCTCCTGCAACCTTCTTTTCTTTACTTCATGTGGGACATCATCTTCCAATTTACGCTCGGCCATGGTTCCAGGCCTTTCTGAATAAGCGAACATATACCCGAAATCATACTGCACATACTCCATTAAAGAAAGTGTATCCTGGTGATCTTCCTCGGTTTCTGTCGGGAAACCGGTTATAAGATCGTGAGAAATCCCACAATCTGGTATCATTTTTTTAATGTTATCTATAAGTGTGAAATATTCCTCGCGGGTATGCAAACGGTTCATTTTTTTAAGGATCCTGTCGCTTCCGCTTTGCACCGGTAAATGAATATAGTTACAAATATTCCGATATTCAGCCATGGCTTCAATAACATCCAGGGTCATATCCTGGGGATTCGAAGTAGAGAAACGAATCCTCATTTTTGGCTGAGCTTCAGCAACAAGTTTTAAAAGTCCGGCAAAATTGGTCGCCGTTGCTTTTTGAATTTCAGTAGCGTTCTTGAAATCTTTTTTCAGTCCGCCCCCATACCATAGATATGAATCTACATTCTGCCCCAATAGGGTAATTTCCTTATATCCTTTTGCTGCAAGGTCATTTACCTCCTCAACAATACTTTGAGGATCACGGCTTCTTTCTCTCCCACGGGTAAAAGGAACCACGCAAAAAGTACACATATTATCACAACCACGGGTAATGGAAACAAATGCCGAAACTCCGTTAGTCTGAAGCCTTACCGGGGAAATATCTCCATAGGTCTCTTCCTTGCTTAAAATAACGTTTATAGCATCCCTTCCGGCTTCAACCTCATTTATAAGATTTGGAAGGTCCTTGTAGGCATCTGGCCCAACCACAAGGTCTACAATCTTTTCCTCATCCAGGAACTTACTTTTAAGGCGCTCTGCCATACAGCCAAGAACCCCTACCTTCATTCCAGGGTTAATCCTTTTAACGGCGTTATATTTTTCCAAACGTTTGCGTACCGTTTGTTCTGCTTTCTCTCTAATAGAACAGGTATTCACCAACACCAGATCTGCCTCTTCCAATTTCTGGGTCGTATTAAACCCTTCTTTAGATAGAATAGAAGCTACGATCTCACTGTCGCTGAAGTTCATTGCACAACCGTAACTTTCAATGAAAAGTTTACGGCTATTCTCTGCCTTAGGCTCCATTACCAAAGAGTTACCCTGCTTTTTTTCGTCTATTGTCTTCTCCATAAATCTTTAATAACCTGTCGGTTTTTAGAATGGCAAAGATAGGACTAAACGCAGTTCTGACAAAGTGACAGAAAAAAATTTAATAAATATAAACGCAACCATTTTAATCCCCCTGCATCTAAAGGGTAGCCAACTAGTATAAAGATGAAAAGAATATCATCACTTTTATCTCTTTTAATGTTCTTATTATCTGTTTCCTGCAGCGAGGAAACAGATGAGAATCTTGTATCTGTTGCTGTACCTATCACGCAGAGTTTAGCCGATTTCCGGGCATCTGTAAAGGTCGAGGAACCAAAAAACATCAAAGAATCAGGTAAAATATATTCCTGGAACGATTATATTTTCATCAATGATAAAAACGAAGGTGTTCATATTATCGACAACACAGATCCCCACGATCCAGTTAAAATTAAATTCCTGAAGATCCCGCGAAATATGGATGTCGCGATCAAAGATTCTAAAATATATGCGGATAGCGGAATGGACCTCGTGGTTTTCGATATAAGTGATATCAACGATATCAGAGAAACAGCGAGGATCAAAGATGTATTTCCTGCCTATATAGAAACAGTACCGGACGGTGCGTTCTATGTAGATTTCGAAAACTTTAATGCTGAAGAGGAAGTCATTATAGGATATTTAATGGAAAAAAGAAGGATAGAACAGATCGAGGTCGATATTAGTAGACTGGAAACAGCGAATAATTTCGGTAGTGACGCCGGCGGCACCGGTCAAGGCGGCAGTATGGCCAGGTTCAGTATCAAAGAAAATTACCTTTATGTTGCAGATCAAACATCCTTATCTGTCTTCGACATTTCCAACGCAACCAATCCCAACCGAATTAGTTCTGAATATGCGGGATGGCGTATAGAAACCATATTTAATTATGAGGATCATCTCTACCTGGGCAGCGCTACAGGAATGTTCATTTACAGTATCGAAGAACCTGCATCACCCCATTATGTATCATTTTTACAACATGTACTGGGCTGTGACCCCGTGGTAGTAAAGGATAATTTCGCCTATGTAACCATTCGTGGCGGTAACGAATGTGAGCAAAATTTTAACCAACTGGACATTGTAGACATTTCAAGTAAACGAAATCCGGTTATCGCAAATTCCTATGAATTAGATAATCCTTATGGTCTGGGCATCGAGGCTGACTGGTTGTTCGTCTGTGACGGTGCGGCCGGCTTAAAGGTTTTCGATATAAAAAACACCCCCAACCTTGAACAGGTTGATCATTTCAGCAACATTAACACCTATGATGTCATCCCCCTGGATGATAAACTGCTCATGGTTGGGGACAATATGCTGTACCAGTACTCTTATAAAGGTAAGGAGGTTAATTTAATAAGCAGTTTTGCATTAAATTAATACTCACTTTTTGTTTGGTTTTTTCTAGAAATCCCCGCTTAAACCCGGGGATTTTCTTTTAATATTTCTTTTTTGAAATTCTATTGCCAGTGATAGCCCGCTGTGCATCACTTTTAAACCTTTTCACCTCATCACTTCTTAATTTCTCATGCTTAGTGCTTCTCCCCTGTACCCTGGCTCTCCATTTTCTCCAGTTACGGGGATGCATTTGTTCACGCATAAATTTGATCACCTGCTTTTCAGTCAGTCCAAATTGATATTCTATAGCCTCAAAGGTGGTTCTATCTTCCCAGGCCATGGCAATGATCCTGTCTACCTGTCTTTCATCAAAATCAAATTCTTCCGCTATTTTCATGTTGTTTAACTTTTTTACAATATAATTAAACATTTTTAATTTAAAGAATAAAAAAACCCTTTCCGTAGAAAGGGTTCTATTATTAACGTTTTGTTCTAATTAAGCTTCGAAAGGCTCAATAGAAACATAAGATTTATCATCTTTCTTTTTCGTGAATTTTACAATACCGTCAATTTTGGCATGTAAAGTATGGTCTTTTCCTGCATATACATTGTCACCTGGACGATGAGCAGTACCTCTTTGTCTTACGATAATATTTCCTGCAACGGCAGCCTGACCACCAAAGATCTTCACACCTAAGCGTTTCGATTCTGATTCTCTACCGTTCTTGGAACTACCAACTCCTTTTTTATGTGCCATTTTATTTCGTTTT
>JBFIMP010000133.1:0-7079 GCA_041611635.1 Christiangramia sp. | reverse complement strand
TGCCAAAGGATCTATTGAGCCAGTTAAAAGTTGGTGGCAGGCTGGTGATCCCCGTGGGAACCGAAGTGCAGACCATGACCCTGTTCATTAGAAAAACAGCCAAGGAATTCGATAAAAAGGAGTTTGGAGCATTCAGATTTGTGCCGCTGCTGGAAGACAAGAACTAATTCTGAAGTACGAAGGACGAGGTTTGAAAGACGAGTTCAGAAAGACGAACTATGAACGAGGAAGTTTGAACGAGGAAGTTTGAATAATGAATTCCTTACCACGAACTCCCAACTCCGAACTCTCAACTCTCATTAAATTGTAGCGAATGTTATTTCGAAGAAGCCCAGCGACTGAGAAATCTGATTTTGAATTTTGAACGACGAGGTTTGAACGATGAGTTTAGAAAGACGAACTACGAACTACGAAGTTTGAATGATGAATTGCTTACCGTGAACTCCCAACTCCGAACTCTTAATTTCTAAAATCTCAATACTCAATACCCACTACTCTTTACTGAAAACAAAAAGCCCCGCTATTAAACGAGGCTCTGTATCTTTATTTCGAATAATATTATTTTCCTACGCTGGCAGAATCTTCAGCTTTATCTACCACAAGTCTGGCATCGCGATTAGCGATTTCCCAGGCGGTAAGAAAAACCAGCCTCGCTCTTTTGGCCAGCAATTCATATTCAATTTTGTCTGGTGTATCTGTGGGTTTATGATAATCTGCATGAGTCCCGTTAAAATAAAATATGATCGGGATATTGTTCTTGGCGAAATTATAGTGATCACTTCTATAGTAGAAACGGTTAGGATCGTTTTCATCATTATATTTATAATCCAGGTCCAGGTTAGTGTACTTGGAATTTACAGCTTCACTTAGATTGTGAAGATCTGTACTCAGTTTATCACTTCCAATAAGATATACATAATTATCGTTGCCTTTATGAAACGGGTCTATACGTCCAATCATATCTATATTAAGGTTGGCCACCGTATTCTCTAATGGAAAAATAGGTTCATCTGTATAGAATTTTGAACCTACCAGACCTTTTTCCTCCCCGGTTACGTTTAGGAAAAGAATAGATCTTTTTGGGGTGTAGCCGTCCTTACTAGCCTGCACAAAAGCTTCAGCGATCTCCAGGACTCCTACGGTACCAGAACCATCATCATCGGCGCCGTTATAGATATTTCCTGCATCATCCATACCCACATGGTCATAGTGAGAAGAGATGACCAGGATCTCCTCTGGTTTTTCAGAACCTTTTAAAAAGGCGACCACATTCTCGGTTGGTTTTACCTTGCCATTTCTAAAATAACTTGTGGGAACCTCCTGGTAATAATCATCACCACCTAGAGGTGAAGGAAGATTCAGGCTTTTATATTCATTCTTCAGGTATTCTGCGGCCTTTTTTTGCCCGGGTTCTCCGGTTTCACGACCTTCAAATTCATCACTGGCAAAGGTATAGAGATGTTCTTTAAGCTCTTCTGCAGTAATACTTCTGGCGTATTCCATAGGGTCAGCATTTTCTACTTTCCCGTTCTGGGCACTGCAGGAAAAAAGAATGGCCGGGAGAAAGGCCAAAACGAATATTTTTTTCATTTTAAAGTTATTTTTTTTGAATAATTGCCGCCAATATAGCGGTTTTGATATTAATAAAATATTAGACTTCTATAAATATAGACCTAGATGTTGCGGAAAGGTTTAAAATAGATCTGAATTAATTTAGAGGGGATGAGTGAAATTTTCTTGATATGAAACTGTTTGATTCTGAAAGCGATAAAAATTAGTTTGAAAAAGTTTCGGAAAAGCTTGTTTTAAATTGAAAAAGCTTGTTATATTTGCACCCGCATTCAGCAAATAGCTGATGAGGCACTCAGGAGAAATGGCAGAGTGGTCGAATGCGGCAGTCTTGAAAACTGTTGAGGGTCACACCTCCGGGGGTTCGAATCCCTCTTTCTCCGCAAAAAAATGCTTCACCTTTTGGTGGAGCATTTTTGTTTTATACGGGTTTCAGTTTATTCAGAAATCTGAAATAAATGAAAATGTCCCGGATAGTAGAGTGCCCCAAGGCATTTAATTTAAAGGTATATATCCTCAAGGGAATTATCACGGTTAATCTCTCTTTTTAAAGAAAAGTCCCGTAATTGTTACCATTACAAGGCCCTGGTATTTCGTTGAAAATGCTCTCGGTTTAACTACCCTCTTGATGTTTTCTTAGATGAGGCCAATTATCTATTCTTTTCTTAGATTTAATGGAGGAAGATCTATTATAGGTCTGGCAATTTTTGAAGAATTGAGCTTTAAGGTGCAAATACAATTTTAAACTCTTTCCTTACCGGTGACTTCAGTTATATTGATACGATAAATGACAGAAAGTTTATGATCTTCTACCTTACTGGAAAATTCATTTATATAATGAACGTCGATATTTTCCTTTTCATGGAGCACTTTTTTAACTCCATCAGTAAACACCCTAAGTATATGTTTCGCATCTACACCCTTTAGTTCTTCATACCTTCCATGAACCAACACAGATTTCCATTTATCCAAAGCATAAATTTCATCTACCTGGAAACTGACCGATTTATTTTTACGCATAGATTCGATCTTAGTTCCTTCAGCAGAATAGCTTATAATGCTATGCTGTTCCTGGTCATAGTGAAAAGTAATAGGGATGATTTCTGGAGTTCCTCCAGAAATAAAAGCAATGCGACCAATATAGTTCCTGGAAAGAACTTCAATACATTGTTCATATTTTAGATCTTGCAGTATCATGATTTCTTTTTTAAAGCTAGGAGTACAAATTAGTATCCTAATTTTTAAAGCAAAATGATATTAATCATAACTTCTAATTTTATTAGTTAATGATTAAAGATGTTGGTTCTGGATGAAGAAGATTATTCTGAATTTAAATCAATTCTTATTGCACTAAGATTTGTCTAAATAGCCTGGTTAACAATACAGGAAAATTTAATGGCAAAGCAGGATAAACGGGCATTAAGCTGTTTCAAGAATTACATAAAACAGAAGTTTTCTCAATCTACCGAGGATCCTGATTGCAGGTAAGTTGTGTCTCCAAGATTCTTATTGCCAATTCCAATTCCTGAAATTTAGATTTTAGGAAAAGTTATCATTAAATGTTTTATCCTGCTTTAAAACAATACATTCAAGCAGAGACCTTTCTTTGTAGTAACCTGGAAATAAAGAGTCCATAGCCTATGGAATTAATTATAACTGCCAGTACAATTCCCAAAACTGGTATAAAAATTATAAGTCTGAAAATCACAGCGAAAAGAACAGCGATCAAAAGTATAAATATAGGCTTACGATGGGTTCGTTGTTTATGGTCTGCATAATAGCTTAACAACAAAGCAGTCACTAAATGACCAAAAAGCAAACTGAAAATGTATAGAAAGATCAGGAACAAACCGATTGGTATCCCTATAATGATGACGAATGAAATCAAAACTGCAGTAGGAATTCCCAATATAAAAATGAGTCCGAAGCCCATACTACTCCAGAATTTTTTACTCCAGTCTGCTGCCGCTTTTGAAAAAAACTTATGAAAAGGCCAGTTTAATAAAAGCAGTATTAAAAAGATGGCAGGCAGATACAGCATCCAGAACCAGAATGAGGATATATTGAAACCTCTCCACGAAAATTTTTCCTCATCTACTGCTAATGATTTTTCGAAAGTAGCGGTTGTACCTATAAGCGAATTCTGGAAATCCAATTTATTTTCTTCATTCCAGTAAGTCACTGTATCGTGAAACTTTGCGTTATCTCCTATAATAATATTCTTGGCAATTATTTTGGAGGTGCCTCTTATTTCGCCGTCTATCTGGATGTTTTCGGCGGCGATATGTGCATCACCTTCAACCAGGCCGTTCATTTTAATGTTACCAGAATTAGAACGTATCATTCCCATCACTTTTCCATTCATTTCAATATTCCCGGAAAAATTGATCAGGTTTCCCCCAATCACAGCATTTTTTGTAATGGTCACCTGGCCACCTGCCACGATAACATCATCACCTACTTCAGCATCTATAATGATTTTTCCCCCGGCGGCTCTAATATCATCTGCCACGTATCCTAAAATGAAAATTTCTCCACCTGTAACCAGTAGATCCTGGTGAATAGTATCTTTCAGACTAACACTACTACCGGCAACCGTCACATCTCCAAACACCGGGGCGATGAGCTGTATATTTTTACCGGTCTGGTAAAGATCATCTTCCTGTAGTTCTGAGATGGTGATGTTTTCCTCATTTTCAATTTGCCCTATTATGCAAAAGGGTATCATTAATCCTAAGATAAAAAGTAGCGTTTTCATCGGTTTACTTTTTTATTATTTCAATGAAGTTACAGGCTGCTTTTGTTATTTAAAATGATGAAAATCAGTAGTTTGACTTATTTTAAAAAAATGATGATTAAGCCAGGTAGTGATTGTTTCCATTTCAACAGACTACTTTTCATCAATTTTTTACATGATTTAGGTCATTTTAAGTGGCTCTTTACTTTAACGAATTTCAGCGATTAAAATTGATATGCTCCAACAGGTATAAGTGAATTCCAATCCTATTAGAATTAAGAGAGGAGCCCGGGTTTATGAAAGCATTTGTTCATAATAAGATAGTTTCTATAAAGCATTACCAATACTCCCTGTCCCTGGTAGATATGCCAGTACCAAAACCTAAAGCAATAAGGTTTTGATAATGGTTTTTGCTTTTTAGGTTTGTTAAAGAGAACTTGATGAAATTGAAGGAACAACACTGCCCTCTAAAATTCCCATTATTTTCTGGCATCAGGTGGTTGGAACCATAGTTAAGACTGAAAAGAAAGCTATACGATATAAAGAAATGAAAAGGGTAGGAGTTGCCGGGATTTTTATGCCTGTGGACATGGTAAGTTTGGCCTGGCAGGGAAGGAGAACCTTTGCGATGATTTTCTGGCGACAGGAAAAGATTTTCATGGTGGCTGCGCAGCCTACATGGTCGTTACAGAAGATTTCACCAATACTATATTCTCCTTTTTTAAGGATTTAGAATTAGCCCTTTTTGCTATGTGCTGTTTAAAATTTGTAAACCTGAAGACTGGCCAAAAACTGGAGCTTACCGGTTTTTGGTACTTCAGCATTTTTGGTACTCAAAACAGTGAAGAATAGTCTTCCCCTATCTAAAATTTAGGTTTTTGCCAGAAAGGAAGAGGAGCGTTCTTTTGCTAGAGAATTGGGTGCATTATGGTTTATAGCCATCACAGCCATTTCTCCAGAGAGACTTGTTAGTATCATAGCTACAGCGCCGGCATGGAAACCTGTTGTGGAAGCTCTTAAGAATCTTGTGAAAGTAGGAAAACTGTTCTTAAATGCCATAAAAAAGACGATAAAGACAGGTGCCATTTGAAAACTTACTTACAGTGACCACCTATGGCTGGAAAAGTAAATAAAAGCGGTAGCTAAAATAACCAGCGAGGATGTAGAGAAATAGTAAAGGCATATCCTTTTAAAGGTTTCAATAAGGACCTGTTGGAGTTAGGAATAAGAATATTGACGGTGCTAAAGCTCTTATAATCACATGATATATGTAAATGAAGAGCGGTTCACTAATCGGAATAAAAAAATTTATATACCGGCATGGATGACATTTATCATACTGCGTAAGTCCTGTATTTTCTAAATTATATCCTGATAAAATTGCACATAAACTTTTATTATGGATGTCTCTGTATTATTGGCAAAATTCTGGGGTTGGTACCTGCTTATATTTTTCTTTGTATTGAGCGTAAAGCCAATTAGGATAAAGCAGATATTCCAGGATTTTCATGACCAAAAATTTGCTTTACTGGCGGCTTTCATGGCTTTTGTCCTTGGGCTTGTAAATATTCTGTTGCACAATATATGGGAGGCCTCATGGATCATTATCATTAGTATTTTGGGATGGTTAGCCCTGGGTTTGGGGATCATTTTGTTTATAATGCCGCATAAAGCTGCCCGGTGGTTAATTGAGGTGAATACCAAAATGATTCAGGTATTATATATAATACTGTTTCTACTGGGGCTTTATTTACTCAATATGGCCTATCAAATTCTGATCTATTAGCAAATTTCACTAAAGATTTAGGCCGCTTCTGAAAAGTTCCACAATTAATGCCTTGGAGATATCTGCTATTGTTGGGCGATGATTAGTTCATCTGGAAAATTAATAGTTTTTGGTTTATTCACTATTACAGCACTGGCATTGAGAAATATGAACAAATCTGAATTCTTGTAAAAAATTAGATGTTAAAAACTTAGGGCATGATAAAAATCATGTGATTTGCCTTCTTTGCATTGTACATTCGTATGGTAATTAAGTTTAAATCTTAATTTGTCCATTGAAAGCAAAAACCTGGAGATTTTGATATTCCTGTTTATGGTGGAATCTAAATTCTCCGTATAAATGAAGTATTTCAAAAGAAATATTTATCGCACTTATAAATAAGGCTGTTATTGGTTATAGGAACCAATGAATCCTTATAAAGGTGTAAAAGAATTTTGTTATTGGGGTTTTATTAAAGACAGATCTGGGAGTAGAAATCTATCTTCTCCCGGATCTTGGAAAAGCCTTGAGTGGGGATTTACCGCTTAAGGTTACAGAAGTGATAGGTATCGCCAAGGATAGGTAGTTTTGTAGAGTTTGAAAATTTTTTACAAAATTTTGATCTATTGCTAGCATACAGAAGAACTATCAACTTCTGGAAACAGGGGCATCCAAGATGCCCCTGTTTTTAAAAAATAATGAAAAAAGTTCTTTCATTATAGAATGAATGGACCTTTACTGGGGATCAAGCGCATATCTTTCTAAGCGGTGTCGGGTTCATTTTTTAAGTAGAATGAATTTTTGACACTTATCAGGAAGCATATCCTTATCTTCGGAAGAAACGGATAAGTGCAAACTTATCCGTTTCTGTGTTTTTAGAACCTTGAGAATTTTTCGAGCGGCAGAGGTGACTCTGGAATAGTTTTGATTTTCCGTTTATTGTTTTTGGCCTTTATCACCACAAGTCTATCAGATAATATCTGTGAAGTTATCTTTTGAGAGGGACTG
>JBFIMP010000132.1:0-7109 GCA_041611635.1 Christiangramia sp. | reverse complement strand
CTCCGTATTCAGAATGATATCATTAAAATACTCCCCTTCAGAATGTGTGCTGATACTGATTTGTGAAGTCCCGGTTGATATGATCTTTATAAGGTAAACCTCATCGGTATCGATCTGAATACTTTTTATGGTTTCAGCATCAATGATTTCGCGGGTATCCTTCTGGGCAAAAAGCGTCCCGGAAATAAAAACCAACGCAACTAATAAAGTGTTCTTCAGCATTATCGACCTTAGATCCAACAAAAAACGTCCAAAAAATAAATTCTGGACGTTTGATTTATCATTATTCTATATGCTATCGCTGCATGTTCTTAGCCTCGATGCTTAGAGTAGCATGCGGTACTAAAAGCAATCTTTCTTTAGCAATAAGTTTACCGGTTACACGGCAAATCCCGTACGTCTTGTTCTCAATGCGCAATAAGGCATTTTTGAGGTCTCTAATAAACTTCTCCTGGCGTATTGCTAACTGAGAATTCGCTTCCTTGCTCATGGTCTCACTACCTTCTTCAAAGGCCTTGAACGTTGGTGAAGTATCATCTGTACCGTTATTACCGTCGTTCTTATAGGCGCTTTGATAGATTTCAAGTTGTTCCTGAGCCTTTTCAATCTTCTTTTTAATCAGAGTTTTGAACTCTGCCAAATCAGCATCGCTGTAACGTTCTTTTACTTCTGTAGACATGGCTTAATGTTTTTTAATAAACAATTTGGTGGTAACCTCATCAAATTCGACTTCAGCACCTTCATCTACCACCTCTACGAATTCGAGTTTCGCAGTTAATGTTTCGTTCTTAATATATGTTATATTATCGTTTACGGCGTCCTCGATAACACCGTCCTTTTGTAGGGTCACATCTATTGTATCAGTCACCTCGTAGCCTGAATCCTTTCGGAGGTTCTGGATCCTGTTTACCAGCTCCCTGGCAACACCTTCCTTCTTCAACTCCGGACTGATACTAACGTCCAGGGCTACTGTCAAGCCGCCATTGCTGGCAACCAACCATCCTTCGATATCCTGAGAGGATATCTCCACTTCTTCAAGAGACAATTTAACAAAATTTTCATTAATGTCTACCTCTATTTCACCTTCACGCTCAATCTTTGCGATATCTTCTGCCGTGAATTGGTTTATCTTATTGACAATCAGCTTTATATCCTTACCAAATCTTGGGCCAAGCACTCTGAAATTAGGCTTAATTTGTTTAACTAACAGGCCTGATGCATCATCGATAAGCTCGATTTCTTTAACATTTACTTCAGATTTAATAAGATCTTCCACAGCTTTTATCTCCTGCTTCTGCTCCTCATCAAGTACCGGAATCATTATTCTTTGCAAAGGTTGACGTACTTTGATCATCTCCTTTTTACGTAGAGAAAGAACTAAAGATGAGATGGTTTGAGCTTTCTCCATCTTTCTCTCCAAAGATTTATCCACAAATTTCGGTTCATAAACCGGGAAATCTGCCGTGTGTACAGATTCAGATTTATCCTTGGCTGTTGCAGCATTGAGGTCACGGAACAACCTGTCCATAAAGAATGGCGCTACCGGAGCTCCCAATTTAGCAACGGTTTCCAGACAGGTATAAAGGGTTTGGTACGCAGAAATCTTATCCTGCTCATAATCACCTTTCCAGAATCTTCTTCTGCTCAATCTAACGAACCAGTTACTAAGGTTTTCCTGAACGAATTCTGAAATTGCCCGGGTTGCTTTAGTAGGTTCATAATCTGCATAAAATTTATCTACTTTCTCTATAAGAGTGTGTAACTCTGAAAGTATCCATCTATCTATTTCAGGTCTTTGCTCTAAAGCAATATCATCTTCAGCATAACTGAATTCATCGATATTTGCATATAGTGTAAAGAAAGAATAGGTATTATATAGGGTTCCGAAGAATTTTCGCTGAACCTCGCCAATTCCCTCAATATCGAACTTCAGGTTATCCCATGGGTTCGCGTTAGAAATCATGTACCAGCGAGTGGCATCTGGACCATAAACGGCAAGGGTCTCGAACGGATCTACCGCGTTACCCAGACGTTTGGACATTTTCTGCCCGTTCTTATCCAGTACAAGACCGTTAGAAACTACATTCTTATAAGCAACATCATCAAAGATCATGGTTGCGATCGCGTGCAAAGTATAGAACCATCCACGTGTCTGGTCTACTCCTTCCGCGATAAAATCAGCTTTACGCCATTTATCCTCTACTTTCTCCTTGTTCTCGAAAGGATAATGCCATTGAGAATAAGGCATGGAACCGGAATCGAACCAAACATCGATAAGATCTGCCTCGCGCTTCATTGGTTTACCAGAATCTGAAACAAGGGTAATACCATCTACCACGTTCTTGTGAAGATCTACTTTTTCGTAATTCTCCTCGCTCATATTACCTGGCTCAAAGTCTTCGAAAATATCTTTCTCAAGAACTCCAGCCTCAACGGCTTTGGCCATTTCTTCCTTAAGCTGAGCTACAGAACCAATTACCTTAACTTCAACTCCATCTTCGGTTCTCCAGATAGGTAATGGGATTCCCCAATACCTGCTCCGGCTTAGGTTCCAGTCATTGGCATTGGCCAGCCAGTTACCAAATCTACCTTCTCCGGTCGACTTTGGTTTCCAGTTAATGGTCTGGTTCAGGTCATGCATTCTATCCTTGAATTCGGTCACTTTAATGAACCATGAATCCAGCGGATAATATAATATAGGCTTATCTGTTCTCCAGCAATTTGGATAACTGTGAACATATTTTTCAACTTTAAAAGCCCTGTTTTCTTCTTTTAATTTGATCGCAAGTTCAACATCTACAGATTTCTCTGGTGCCTTACCTTCATCATAATATTCATTCTTCACATACTTCCCGGCCAATTCATCCATTTCTGGTCTGAATTTACCCTGAAGATCTACAAGAGGAACTAAATTTCCATTCTCATCTTTCACCAGCATTGGCGGCACCTCCGGAGTCGCCTGTTTTGCAACCAGAGCATCATCTGCACCAAAGGTTGGTGCGGTATGCACAATACCGGTACCATCTTCTGTAGTCACAAAATCTCCAGATATTATTCTAAAGGCGTTTTCAGGATTATCATTTGGCTGGGCATATGGCAATAACTGCTCATATTTAACCCCAACGATGTCTTTTCCTGAAAAGCTTTCTCCTATCAGATAAGGAATCTTTTTATCTTCTTTGGAATAAGAATTAAGATCCTCCTCAGATTCTGCCTTTCTGAATTTTTTATCGAATTGCTTTTCAGCAAGTTCCTTCGCTACGATAATAGTAATTGGCTCGAAGGTATACTGGTTGTATGTCTTTACGGTAACGTATTCGATCTTAGGACCAACGGTTAAAGCGGTATTCGAAGGCAGGGTCCATGGGGTTGTGGTCCATGCGATAAAGAACAAATTCGGAATCTCTTTTAGAAAATCCGGAAGAGTATCTTCCTTTACCTTGAACATTGCAGTTACCGTGGTATCGGTAACGTCCTGGTAGGTTCCTGGCTGGTTAAGTTCATGAGAACTCAAACCTGTACCCGCTTTTGGCGAGTAAGGCTGTATGGTATAGCCTTTATAAATAAGATCTTTCTTATAGATCTCGGAAAGCAACCACCAAACCGTTTCCATATATTTGGATTTGTAGGTGATATATGGATCTTCCATATCTACCCAGTAACCCATTTTTTGTGTAAGATCGTTCCAGACATCGGTATAACGCATCACCGCATTTTTACAGGCTTCGTTATACTTCTCGATGCTTATTTTGGTCCCGATATCCTCTTTGGTAATTCCAAGTTCCTTCTCTACTCCCAACTCCACAGGAAGTCCGTGAGTATCCCAGCCAGCTTTACGCTTTACCTGGAATCCTTTTTGAGTTTTATACCGGCAAAAAATATCTTTTATGGCACGGGCCATTACATGGTGAATTCCCGGCAGACCATTAGCTGAAGGCGGACCTTCAAAAAATATGAATGGCTCTTTACCTTCACGGGTAGACACGCTCTTTTCGAAAATATCATTCTCTTCCCAATAATTGAGGATTTCTTCTGCCACCTTAGGCAGGTCAAGACCTTTGTATTCAGGGAACCTTCTGCTCATTTTCTGCTTTTTTCAAATGATGTGCGAAAATAAGGATTTTTAACAAAAGAAGATATTATTCTAAGCTAAAATGCAGGTGTTATTTATCTTAGGCGAAAACTTAAAAAGCTGGAACTTAAAGGCTTTTTATAAAACAGAATTAAAAGGTGTAAGATAATGCCACAATCAAATTCCTGCCGGCAGCTGCTATTCCCGATGAATAGGTACGATAGCGCTGGTCTGTGATATTCTCTATAGAAACCGTAGCCAGCCAGTTAGAACTCAATTCATATTGCCCGGTTAAATTAATGGTATACCAGGAAGGTGAGTATGGATTCCCGTTTTCGTCCAGGGCATACAAAAAGGGTTTATTCTGTTCTCCGGGAGCAAGATCCTCAAAATCGAACTGCCCGTTATACTCGGCGAAAAGATCAAATTTAAGCCTTCTTTTATTCCAGATTAAATGAGTATTTCCAAACATAGGGGCCGTGTGTCTTAAGGGCACATATTCTCCACCTTCATTCTCTTTTCCTTTGGTATAACTAAACTGAGACTTAAGCCTTAAGGCCACCGAAATATCTACTTCCAATCCCGCTTCAATCCCATAAACATAAGCATTGGCCGCATTCTGGATCGCCTGTACCCGGCTTGGCTCTCCCTGGTACTCTATTTCGGTTACGCCATTTAGATTAAAATCCCTTCTTACCATGGCATTATCCAGGTAGGTATAATAACCCGTTAAAGCCAGGCGAATATTTTCATTGAAATTGAAGTCGGCTCCCAGTTCAGCATTATAGGCATATTCAGATTTAAGATCTGGATTAGGAACCACCACCGATCCCGGTTCAGAATCAAAGATCTTCCCAACATCATCGATATTCGGGGCTCTGAATGCTGTTGAAAGGCCAAGTCTCCAACCCACAAAATCATTCTGTCTCCAGTTTAAGCCAAGACTTCCGGTAAGCGCCCCCGTGCTGATATCTGCCTTTTCAAATGGGAAATCGTAGAAACGCTCGTCGAAGCTGGCATCTACCAGAATATGATTATACCTGAGTCCCGACTGTAAGGAAAATTTCTCGGTGACTTTCCACTGGTAACTCGAATAAACCGCCATAGATTGCCAGCTTGAAGCATCTGGATACCTACTAGCTGTTTCGCCGGTTTCGTTGGTTGAAATATTTCTGAAGCTACCAACTGAATTCACGTTATTCAGCACATATTCAAAACCATAGAACAATTTACTGCGAGACAAGCCTTTTTCAAAATCCAGGTTCGCCGAGTAGGCATCTACATTTTCTTCAGTAGTAAACAATATATTCTCACCAAAATTCCGATCGTTCCTGCTTTCACCAAAAAATTGATAAGCCCCGGTAAACTGCACTTTATCATAAAATTCTGAATCGCTGCGATGATTAACGTTAAGGTTTCCCAGGAACCATTGCTGAGGCCCGTAATACCATTCTGCCGATCTTAAAACACCATTCCTTTTTCTATATAACCTATCGTAACGAGGGAAATCTGAAGTTTCAGAATATATAAGTCCCAGATTAAGATCCCAGTCTTTAGCCGGCATGAATTTTATCTTTTGGAGCAGGTTTAATTGATTATAGCCCGTTGGCTTCTGAACCAAGGGATCATCATTTTGCAGAATCACGTCAATACCATCCTGCCTCGCGGCATATTCGTTTCTTAAATAATCATCTGGACCGTGTTCTCCCATCCTGAGATCTCCGAAATCTGAATAGGTTACCCCTGTTACGAATGCCCAGTTATCCAGACCGATATTAAGATCTGCATGCACTGTATTTTCATTATTGGCCGTGGCGAACCGGGAACGGATGTTTCCAGAAAAGGAAGTTCCCTCATCAAAACTGAATTTTGGTTTTAAGGTATAAAAATTCATGACCCCGCCAATCGCATCGCTACCATAAACCACAGAACCGGGACCTAAAATAACCTCTGCACTCTCCACCATCATAGGATCCACCGAAATCACATTTTGAAGGTTCCCGCTTCTAAAAATCGCCGAATTCATCCTTACGCCATCCACGGTTAAAAGTAACCTGTTTGTTGAAAACCCTCTTATCATGGGACTTCCACCACCAAGCTGACTCTTCTGTACAAATACCTGCCCGGTGCTTTCAAGCAGGTCTGCCGAGGTCTGCGGATTGGCCAGCTGAATTTCTGACGGCATGATACTTACAATCTTCTGAGGAATCTCATCTTTTTTTAATTTGAAGCGTGCTATCGAGAGGGTCACCTGCTCCAGTTGATTTTCGCTGGAATGAAGCAGCACGATATTTGAATTATTGAGGATCTCTCTTTTCCTGCGATACGTCTCGATATAAGAATCTGAGTTAAATATGATCACCTCGGTATCTGAAAACTGGGAAATATCAGCGTTTCCTGCACTATTGGTCATTGTTGAAACCGATCTATCTCCATTATAGATTGCAACCTTATCTATTGGTTTTCCAGAATTATTATCCAGGACAGTAATTTCCTGAGCAGAGGCCATGGAAAAAATAATAAGAAACAGATAAAGTAATTTTAATCGCATTTAGCCAAAAATTTCATTTAATACACTTAAAGACTTAGGTTTACGAAACCCTTCGATATGCAGCTCATAATATAATAAGAGCATATTAAGAAATTCATTCCGGGAGGTCTGATTCATCTTTATATGGTGTAAAGCATCAAAATCGGTGCCCAGAAGACATTTCAGCAAATCTACATTTTTACCTTCTATACAGTAATCATTCGTTGGTATTTCCTGGAAAACACCGTCCAGCAGATTGAAAAAGGGAAGGTCGGCCATCCCGATCTCCGGCTGAAACCCAAGGTAACGCGTAAGATTTAACAAGAACAACAAATGGAAATTTGCGAATTTATCGGTTATATCCAGGAATTGAAAGCTATATTCAAGGTAGTTGAAAAGCGGTTCGTTATTCTCCTCTTCATGGATGGAGTTTCGCAGCATTTCGGCTAGAAACATGGTCATGGCCTGTTTAACCGGATGAGTATGCAGGCTTTGATAATTCCCGGT
>JBFIMP010000131.1:0-7166 GCA_041611635.1 Christiangramia sp. | reverse complement strand
CAATCTATGGTTGCCTCACATTCATGTTGATTTCCATGAGCAGGGTATCAATGAGCCTTATTATTTTGCTCCGGCAGCCGAACCATTTCACGAAGTGATCACTCCTTTTCAAAGGGAATTCCAGACCAGGATAGGAAAGAACCATGCAAAGTATTTTGATAAGGAAGGCTGGTTATATTTCACTGGGGAACGCTTCGATCTGCTTTACCCTAGCTATGGAGATACTTACCCAACATATATGGGTGCCATCGGGATGACCTATGAGCAGGCAGGCCATGGAAGGGCCGGACTCGGAATTAAAACAGATGAAGGTTATATTTTAACTTTAGAAGACCGTCTCGAGCATCATTTCACCACTGGACTTTCAACGATTGAAATAGCTTCAAAAAATGCTACGGAATTAAACAAAGAATTCCAGAACTACTTCAGCAATGAAGATTATGAATATAAGAGTTATGCCCTAAATGGTAGTAAAGACAAATTAAAATCTTTAAAGCAACTGCTGGACAGGCACGAAATTGAATATTCCTATGCTAATTCCGGAAAAATAAAAGGTTATAGTTATAATGGCAATAATAATAGAAGTTTTAGAAGTGATGAGAACACGCTTATCGTTTCTACAGATCAACCTAAGGGTAAAATGGTAAAGGTCTTGTTCGAACCTAAAACCAAATTACAGGATTCCCTTACCTATGACATCACAGCATGGAGTCTTCCTTATGCCTATGGATTAGATGCCGTGGCAAGCAACAGGAAAATTTCAGGTTCAGACAGGATTAGCAGTACTACTATCCAGAACAACGCAAATGCAGAAGGAGCCGGTTATATCACCAAGTGGAACAGTATGCAGGATGCACAATTCCTGGCAGACCTCATTAAGAAAGGGATCAAGGTAAGGTTTAGCGAAGTGCCGTTTGAAAGTAACGGAAAAGAGTTTGCCCCGGGAAGTCTTATTATAACTAAAAGCGATAACAGGAAACTGGAAAAATTCGATACCAGGGTCATTGAAATGGCCAATGCTCATGAGCGACAATTATTAACTGCCGAGACCAGTTTTGCCGGTAATGGTCCCGATTTTGGATCTTCAGATATCAAGATCATTAACCAGCAAAAGATAGGTTTATTAAAAGGAAATGAAGTTTCTTCGTTAAACTATGGTGAAATCTGGTATTTTTTCGAGCAGGACCTTCATTATCCCGTAACACCCATAAATACTGAATACTTTGACAGAATTGACCTGAATGACCTCAACGTACTTATCATGCCTGAAGGCTGGTATAGCGAATTTATGGATGAGAAAACTTTAGATAAGATCTCATCCTGGATCAGGAATGGAGGAAAACTGATCGCTGTTGGAAATGCCGTGAGCAGTTTTAATGAAAGAGAAGGTTTTGGGATCACAGAAAATAAGAAAGCTGAAAAAGATTCTACAGCAACTCAAGCTAATCTCATACCTTATGCGCAAAGAGAACGCGAAAGCATCAAAAACCTAATTACCGGGAGTATTATAAAAACCAAGCTTGACAGTACTCATCCACTAGCCTTCGGATATGATGATGAATATTTCAGTCTTAAATTAAGCAGTGACAGTTATGCACTTTTAAACGACGGCTATAATGTTTCTTATATTGAGGAACCTGAAGTAGTTTCAGGTTTTACCGGAAGCGATGCGGTTAAGAACCTAAAGAATTCACTGGTATTTGGAGAAGTAAGAATGGGGAAAGGAAGTATCATTTACATGGTAGATAATCCTTTATTCCGCGCATTCTGGCAAAACGGAAAGCTTTTCTTCGCCAATGCTATTTTCTTTACCAATAATACCGGGTTCGACTATTAAAAAGACATCATGATATGAAATCGATAAGATCATTTATAATCATTTTTATCCTGGGAATCACTAGCCATACCTTCGGTCAGGAAAAGACTGGAAACTTCTCGGTAGATTTTGAAACATTCGACCTGGAGAACGGCTTAAAAGTGATCCTGCATCAGGATACTTCAGATCCCGTGGTGGCCGTGGCGCTAACTGCTCATGTGGGTTCTGCCAGGGAAAAAGAGGGAAGAACAGGTTTTGCGCATTTATTTGAGCATCTGCTTTTCCTTGAATCTGAAAATCTGGGGAAAGGCGGACTTGATAAATTAAGTGCTCGTATTGGAGGTTCTGGCGCGAACGGTTCTACCAGCAGGGATAGAACAAACTATTTTCAAACCGTGCCGAATGACGCCCTCGAAAAAATGATCTGGGCTGAAGCCGATAAACTTGGCTATTTCATTAATACTGTAACCGAGCCGGTGCTGGCAAAGGAAAAGCAGGTGGTTAAAAATGAAAAGCGCCAGGCGGTGGATAACCGCCCGTACGGCCATACTTTTTATGTGGTAGATCGCAATCTTTACCCTAAAGATCATCCTTACAACTGGCAGGTAATTGGCAGTCTGGAAGACCTGCAGAATGCCACCTTACAGGACGTAAAGGATTTTTATAACAAATGGTATGTCCCCAATAATGTGATCCTCACCATTTCAGGAAATTTTGATAAAGAACAGGCACGTGAATGGGTTCACAAATATTTCGATGAGATCCCTCGTGGGCCGGAAGTACAGGAACTGGAAAAGCAATTAGTGAGCCTTCAGGAGTCTAAAAGCTTATATCATGAGGATAATTTTGCCAAACTACCAGAATTGACCCTGGCCTGGCCTTCGGTCTATTCTTACCACGAAGATTCGTTCGCCCTGGAAATTCTTTCGAATTATTTGGCTGAAGGTAAGAACGCTCCACTCTATAAAAAACTGGTTGAGCAAGAGAAACTTAGCAGCGAGGTAGATATGTTCAATTACACTTCTGAGCTGGCGGGACAATTGATGCTACAGGTTAGAGCCTATGCTGATAAAGACCTGGATTCGGTTAAATTGGCCATAGAAGAAACTTTCTCTGCGTTTGAAAAAAGTGGAATTCCTCAGAAAGACCTGAAAAGGATCAAGGCGGGACTGGAAACAAATTTCTATAACTCCATATCCAGTGTACTCGGAAAGGGGTTCCAATTAGCGCAGTATGAGATCTTCGCTAAAGATCCTAATTTCATCAACAAGGAAGTTGATAAAATGCTGGCTGTTACCCCAGATGACGTGATGCGGGTGTTCAAAAAATATATAAAAGACAGGAAGTATGTCGCAACAAGCTTTGTTCCCAAGGGACAGATAGACCTGGCCCTGGAAAACTCCATAAAAGCAGAAGTCGTTGAAGAAAAGATAGTGGAAGGCGCCGAGGAAGATTTCGACCCTAATCAAAAAGTAAGTTATGAAAGGAGTCCCTCGAGTTTTGATCGAAGTATAGAGCCACCATACCATGGAAAACCAGAATTGAATATTCCGGAGATCTGGGATGCTAGAATGCCATCGGGAATGCAGGTAATAGGAATTACCAATAAGGAAATACCGGTAGTAAGATTCAGTCTGGAAATGAAAGGCGGTCAGTTATTGGAAAGCCGGGATAAAGCAGGAGTTTCTAATATGTTAGCCAGTATGATGACCAAAGGAACCGCCAAAAGAACCCCGGCAGAACTGGAAGAGGCCATCGAATTGCTAGGTGCTGAGATCTATGTAAATGCAGGCGACGAAAAAATCACTATCTCTGGAAACACCCTGGCTAAAAACTATGCAGAAACTATAAATCTGGTTAAGGAAATCTTGCTGGAACCAAGATGGGATGAAAAGGAATTTAGATTGCTTAAACAACAAACTTTAAGTGAGCTACAGGAAGAAAAGGGTGATCCAAACGCTATCGCTCAAAATGAGTTTAAAAAACTTATATATGGCGAGAACAGCATACTTTCCTATAACCTTCTGGGAACTCCCGAAACTGTAAAAGGTTTGAGTATAGAAGATTTAAAGAATTATTACGAGGAGAATTTATCTCCGCTAGCCGCTACTTTTCTTGCAGTGGGTGCGGTAGATCAATCTGAAGCGGTAAATTCTGTAAAGGCTATTTCAGCTAGTTGGGCCCCAAAAAATATTGCTTTCCCAGAAATCCCGGAATTTGAACTTCCGAAGAAATCCAGGGTATACTTTTACGATGTTCCTGGAGCGAAACAATCTGTCCTTGCTTTTGGAGCACCTTCACTTTCAGCAAAAAATGAAGACTTCTACCCGGCAGAAGTAATGAATTACCGTTTAGGTGGCGGTAGTTTTGCTTCGAGACTTACCCAGGAACTAAGAGAAGGAAAAGGCTATACTTACGGGATACGTTCCAGATTTACAAACAGGTCTTATATAGGACCTTTTATGATCACCAGCGGGGTAAGAAGCAATATTACCTATGAAGCAGCAGAACTGGTTAGAGATATCGTTAAGAACTATGCTACGACCTTTGATCAGGAAGACCTAGAGGTGACCAAAAGTTATATGGTAAAGAGCAATGCCAGAAGGTTTGAAACACTTGGCGCTAAATTAAATATGCTTCGCGAGATAAGCGATTACGGCTATAATTATGATTATATCAAGGAGCGTGAACAGAAGGTGGAGGAGCTAGGCGTTCTGGATATACAGGATCTCGCAAATAAATATGTAGACCCAGACAGGATGTATTACCTCATCGTTGGTGATGCCGAAACTCAACTGGAGAAATTAAAGAATTTAGGTTACGGAGAACCTGTTCTCTTGAATAAAGAACCTCAGGAAAATTAGAACTTTCTAAAGGTTTGAGAAGAACAAAAAGCTTCTAAAACGGCACACTTTAATTAAAAAACTATTTCGGAATATTTAGATTAAATTTATCTATGTGGATGAATACAATACTAAAATATCTTCGAAACCTGGCCATTTTTGTCTTATCGGCTGCTGCTTTTTATTTGATATTGGCAATCATTGGTGCTTTAGTCCCTGTAAACACAGATGCTCCGGAAAATCCTACAATACAGATTTACCTGGTAAAAAATGGTGCTCATACAGATATAGTAGTACCAATTAGTACTCATACCATTAACTGGGAAAACTTCATTAAACCAACTCATTTTTCACAGAGTTCAAAAGAATTTAAATACTATTCATTTGGTTGGGGAGATAGGGAATTTTACAGAACCACCCCTTATTGGAAAGACCTTCGCTTTATGGTCGCAGCAAAAGCATTAATACTGAATACACCATCAGCGATGCACATTTACCGGCTTCAAGAAATAGAATCTGAAAAATTTATTTCTTTGGTAATCACTAATGAACAATATCAAGAACTATCAGGATACATTCTGAAACATCTTATATTTTCAGAAGGATCATTAAAACCATTAGAGTTCAGGTATTCTGAAAACGATGTTTTTTACAGCTCCCGCTCTTCATTTCATGCCTTCAGGACCTGTAATACCTGGACAAACAGCGCACTTAAGGTTTCCGGAATAAGAGCCTGCTTATGGACTCCTTTTGCTGAACCCTTAATATGGCAGTTTTCCTAATTCTGTCTGAAAAATTAAATGAAAGATAGGATTCGCCTGATTAAACTGACTTGATTTTTAATTCCTTACGTTTAGGTTTTTCCGAAGTTACATTTAAAGGTTCCCCGTAAAGGTCGAAATCGGCAGCATCTGTGATCTTTACCTCGTAATAATCACCGGTCTTTAGATAAACTGAAGTTGCATCGATCAACACTTCATTATCCACATCTGGTGAATCAAATTCTGTACGCCCTACAAAGTAGTTACCTTCTTTCCTGTCTATGACCACCTTAAAGGTCTCTCCTATTTTCTGCTGATTCAGTTCCCAGGAGATTTGAGACTGAATTTCCATAATTTCATTAGCTCTTTCCTGCTTTACTTCCTGTGGTACATTGTCCTCCAGGTTATAAGCGTGTGTATTCTCCTCATGAGAATAAGTAAAACAGCCAAGTCGCTCAAAACGCATCTCTTTCACCCATTCTTTTAATTCCTGAAAATGCTCCTCAGTCTCACCTGGGTAACCAACAATAAGAGTGGTTCTAATGGCCATCTCCGGAACTGTTTTCCTGAATTCCTTAAGAAGTTTGGTGGTTTTTTCATGAGTGGTTCCACGACGCATAGACTTTAGAAGATCATCTGAAATATGCTGGAGCGGTATATCAAGATAGTTACAAACCTTTGGTTCTCGTTTCATCACCTCCAGTACATCCATTGGGAAACCAGTTGGAAAGGCATAATGCAATCTTATCCACTCTATACCTTCAACCTTTACCAGGTTTTCAAGTAATTCTGCCAGGTTACGTTTTTTATAAAGATCAAGACCGTAATAGGTAAGGTCCTGGGCGATAAGGATCAATTCTTTTACTCCATTGGCCGCAAGCTTTTCGGCTTCGGTAACCAGGTTTTCAATTGGAGTAGATTTATGTCCTCCACGCATTAACGGAATCGCACAGAATGAGCAGGGACGGTCACAGCCTTCAGCAATCTTTAAATAAGCATAATTCTTCGGAGTGGTGGTCATACGCTCCCCGATAAGCTCGTGCTTGTAATCTGCCTCCAGGGCAGCCAGTAGGCCAGGTAATTCTGTGGTACCAAAATACTGGTCCACATCTGGGATCTCGTTTTGCAGGTCTGGCTTGTATCGTTCGCTTAAACAGCCGGTCACAAAAACCTTATCCACATCTCCCTGTTGCTTTTTTTCAACAAATTCAAGAATGGTATTTATAGATTGCTCCTTGGCATTATCTATAAATCCACAGGTATTTATCACTACAATATTTCCGTCTTCTTCATGTACAACGTCTTTATCATTGGCCTTTAACTGCCCCATCAAAACTTCAGAATCGTAAACATTCTTACTGCATCCAAGGGTTACTACGTTGATCCTGTTCTTTTTTAGTGACTTCGTCCTCATAAAATTATATGCTTTTTAGCCCTGATCCATTCCGAAGGAATGTCCAAAGCGGGTGCAAAGATACAATCTAAAATTAGATATACCTGAAAGTCTTTACACTGAAGATATTAAGAAAAATATTCGTGCAGTTGGAGCATCCACTCCTGTTCATAATAACGCACGATACTAATAAGGATTGCACCAGCAATTACGTAGGCCCAATGGTACGAATTCCTTTTTACCATAAATGCGCCAACCACAGCGAAAACAAGGTATGGCAGAGATAAGATAAGATTTGGGATCACCCAGGCACCCTGGAACATTGCTATTATCTTCATGATCACATAAAAGAT
>JBFIMP010000130.1:0-7184 GCA_041611635.1 Christiangramia sp. | reverse complement strand
CGAGTGGCGGAATTGGTAGACGCGCTGGATTCAAAATCCAGTTCTTTCGGGAGTGCGGGTTCGATTCCCGCCTCGAGTACAGCAAACCCTGGTAGATCTTCTACCGGGGTTCTTATGTTTAATAACCTTAGGGATTCATAAGTTTCAGCCGAAAAACAGTAAGGTTTTACTTAATTTCAGACCAAAGCCTGGCCTGCAGCAATGCTGGCTTTTTAAATTTATAAGATATGCCTGAATATAAAAATATAGATTACTCTTTCCTTGAGCTTGCGGTGGTAGGTCAGGGTATTCCCCATCATACGGTTTTCAAGAATAGTGTTGAAATGGCGCGCACTGCCGAATCTTTGGGCTATAAAAGATTCTGGCTGGCAGAACACCATAATATGGTGAGTATTGCCAGTTCTGCCACCACCGTGCTTATGAGTCATATCGCCTCTAAAACCAATGAGATCAGGATAGGTTCTGGAGGGGTGATGTTGCCAAACCATTCCCCGTTGATTGTTGCTGAACAATTTGGAACTTTGGGTTCCCTTTTTCCAAACAGGATAGATATGGGTCTGGGAAGGGCGCCGGGAACAGATCAGGTGACCGCTCATGCGATTCGTAGTGACCGGATGAATTCGGTTTTTAATTTTCCTCAGGAAATAGATGAGATTCAGCGTTATTTCAAAAATGAGAATGGCAGTACCAAAGTAAGGGCTACCGTGGCCGAAGGGGTTGAGGTACCCATGTATGTGCTGGGATCAAGCACAGATAGCGCCCATGTCGCCGCTGCCAAAGGTTTGCCTTATGTTTTTGCCAGTCATTTTGCACCCGCCCAATTATTCCAGGCGATGGAGATCTATTACCGCGAATTTCAGCCTTCAACATACCTTGACGAACCATACAGTATTGCGGGCATCAATGTTATCGCGGCAGATTCACAGGCAGAGGCAGACAAAATATCTACCAGTTCCCTTAAAATGATGCTGGGAGTGATGACGGGTAATTTAGACTACCTGCAAAAGCCTGTAGAGATGACTCCAGATCTTATTCAGCTTAGGGACAATCCCTCCTTACAACGAATGTTGCAGTATTCTTTTGTTGGGGATAAACAGCTGGTGAAGGAAAAAACACAGGATTTTCTGAAACAAACCGGGGTGAATGAAGTTATTGTCGCCTCCCATATTTATTACCAGGAAGACAGGCTAAGATCTGCACAGATATTTTCCGAGTTGATGCAAGAGATCAATGCCGCTTAATGCTTAAATATTAAACTTCCTTAAAATAAGATTTGATTCTGTTTAAATTCAGTTAAAAATCTGGCTACAAGCTGCTTTCATAGTGTTTTTAAGTGGAAAAATTTTACCTTAAAAAGAAAAACCATGGAAGAAAAAGTAAAGATCAAATCTATTGAACAGGTTACTCACGATGTAAAACAATTTGTTACTGAAAAACCTTCAGGATATAATTTTACCCCCGGTCATGCAACCGAAGTTGCCATAAACAAAAAGGACTGGAAAGATGAAAAACGCCCCTTCACCTTTACCAGTCTTCCAGATGCAGATGACCTGGAATTCACGATTAAGATCTACCCTGATCATGATGGTGTGACCGAGCAACTGGATAGTTTGAAACCGGGAGAGGAATTAATTGTCAGTGATACCTGGGGTGCTATAGAATATAAGGGACCCGGATATTTTATCGCTGGTGGTGCGGGCATAACTCCTTATCTGGCCATTCTTAGAGATCTTGAAAGGAAGAATGAACTGGATGGCAATAACCTTATCTTTTCCAATAAGACAGACAAGGATATTATACTGAAAGATGAGCTTGATAGCATGCTTGGCGAAAATGCGACCTATGTGATCACAGATCAGGAAGATACCCGTTATACCAAAGCCTATTTGGACGAGGGTTTTTTAAAGAAAGAGATCAAAAATTTTGATTGTCGCTTTTATGTATGCGGACCTCCGAAAATGACCAAATCCATCAGTGATATACTCGAAAAACTGGGAGCAAACCCAGATTCAATTCAATTAGACGATCAATAAGGTTTAAGACAGATAGACTAAAGCTAAAAAGGCCGGCACACTAATACACATGGAGATGATCGCCGGTCTAATCCAGCTTTTCTTTTTATATTCTATGTCTTTACCTAAATACCGGTTCCAGAAATATTCATTAAGGATTAAAGCTCCTAGAATATTTAAAAGAACCGACCAGTTTGATGCTGTCTGCATCGAATCTAGTGTATAAATTATCCCGATTACATATATAAAAACGAAGATAAGAACCTGGAACATTCCTTTTTTCTCCCCGGCTCTTTTCAGGTTGCTTAAAAGCAAAACTGCTCCGAAAAGGATAGAAAATAAGCCTGAAAATATCAGTATTAATCTTTTTGAATAAAATTCTGGGAATTCCTCTATATTTCGATTTTCGGTTCCGGTTTCTGCAGGGTTGTTTTCTGTAATATTATCGTTCATTCCTAATTTATTGTTCCTGGTAGGCTTAAGCTTGCAATATTGTAAATGCTGGTTTTAAAAGGTCTTAATTTGTAAATTTGGTGATAAGGCTCTCATGCTCAGGGAATCTGGAAATGAGTTCCTTCCTGGAGGGAAGCTCAAAATCTTCAAAACTGAATCCCGGAGAAACGGTACAGCCAACCAGCGAAAAGTCATTCTCATTTATCACTTCAGCTGCAAACCAGTCTCCAGCTTTTACCACAAGTTGCGGGTGCTCTCCACTTAAAACTTCTTTCCCTATAATATGACTCGTATGTTGCCCCAATGCTGAAATTATGTGAAGTTTAATTGAGGAACCATCATAAAAATGCCAGATCTCATCCTGTTTAATTCTATGAAAGGCAGAAAAATTATTTGAGGTCAGTAAAAAATAGATGCAGGTGCTGTAGTTTCTACTGGATCCAAATTCAGCTCCCAGACTATCTGCTTTTATTTCACCTTCACTTCTATAGGTCTCTTTAAAATAACCTCCCTCTGGATGAGGTTCCAGGCCAAGTTTATCGATTATTCTCTGAAGTTTATTCATGAAATCTTTCTTTTGGTTTCCCTTGAGAGGGGTGCTAAATCAAATGCCGAAATTAAACATTTTCATGTGATTAGGCTTATGCTTTCCTTATAATAGGTTTTGGCCTGGTGCTTACCTGCCAATAGCATATAAAAAAGCCCGCAGAAATTCTGCAGGCTTGGTATTTTGAAAGCTAAGGCTTCTATTTCAACTTGTCATAAAGCTTTTCTGCAACAAGTTCTGAAGATGCCGGGTTTTGTCCCGTGATAAGATTTCCATCTACAAGAACATATTCTGCCCAGTCGTCACCTTTTGAGTAAATTCCGCCGTTCTTTTTTAGCATATCTTCAACCAGGAAAGGCACAACATCTGTCAACTGCACTGCTTCCTCCTCACTGTTGGTAAAGCCGGTAACCTTTTTTCCTTTAACAAGTGGTTCACCATCGGTTCCCTTTACTTCTTTCAATGCGGCCGGAGCGTGACATACAAAAGCGATAGGTTTTTCCTGACGGTTGAAAGTTTCTATCAGCTCGATCGAGGTTTTGTCATTAGCAAGATCCCAAAGTGGCCCGTGTCCACCTGGATAGAAAACCGCGTCGAAACCTTCTGCTTTTACCTCAGACAATTTCTTCGTGTTATTAATAACTTTTTGCGCAGCTTCATCGCTGTGGAAACGCCTTGTAGCTTCTGTTTGGTTATCCTCGGTATCACTGTTTGGATCTATAGGGGCTTTTCCGCCTTCTGGCGTAGCCACGGTAATATCTGCACCCTTATCAAGTAGATTATAATAAGGACTTGCAAATTCTTCTACCCAGAATCCGGTTTTTTCTCCTGTGTCTCCCAGTTCGTCGTGCGATGTTAATACAAATAATACTTTCATAGTTTTTTCTGTTTTTATGTTATTACTCTCTTTTGCTTGCTGGCTGTTAGCATTAAATGCGCTTAAACTCAAAGCCAGTAGTATTAAATATTTCATTCTTTATTTTTAATTTATTTAATCGTTCTTTTTAATAGAAAGGCTCAATTATACTTTCACTACCATTTTACCTTTATTCTTACCTTCAAACAGGTCAAGAAATGCCTGCGGAATATTTTCAAAACCTTCTTCTACAGTTTCGGTATAGGTTAGTTTTTCTTCCTGCAGCCATTTGGATAATTGCTGAACGCCTTGCGGATGTTTATCTGCGAAATCTGAAATAACAAATCCCTGCATCAATGAACTTTTCTTGATCAAAAAGGGATGTACACTAGTGCTTTGCGGGATTGATGTTTCGTTATATACTGAGATGGCTCCACAGACTACTGTTCTTGAAAATTTATTAATGTTAAACAGTACAGCGTCAGAGATATCTCCACCTACATTATCAAAGTAAACATCTACTCCATCCGGACAGGTTTTCTTGATGGCTTCCTTCATATTTTCGGTGGTATTGTAGTTGATGCCTGCGTCAAAACCAAATTCCTCTTTCAGCATTGCAACTTTTTCATCGGTTCCGGCGATACCAACCACTCTAAGTCCCAGTATTTTACCTATCTGGCCAACGGTACTACCAACGGCTCCAGCAGCGCCAGATACCAGAAGTGTTTCCCCTTCTTTTGGTTTTCCAATTTCGGTAAGTCCCAGGTAAGCAGTGAGACCTGTCATTCCAAGTATCCCTAAATATGCTGAAAGCGGAGCTTTTTCCTTGTCTACTTTCATCATTTCATCTGCTTTAGCTACCTGTACTTCTTTCCAGTCCAGCATGCCCGATACGTGATCTCCTTTCTTATAATCATCGTGCTTGGATTCCAGTACCTCTGCAACGACAAGTGATTTGATTGGTTTGTTCACCTCAAAAGGCGGAATATAAGATGGAGCATCACTCATACGTCCTCTTAAATATGGATCTACAGATACATATAACGACTTAAGGAGCAATTCTCCCTCTTTCGTTTCAGGGATATTTTCAGTGTCGAATTTGAAATTCGAATGATCCGGTTTTCCTTCCGGTCGACTGTTCAATAAGATCTTCTTGGTCTCTTTCATCCTCGTTTTTTTTAATTTTTAATGCTGTGCCATGCCATTTTATAGGCTTCTTCTATATGCTCTGGGGTAAGTTGGTAAACACCCCTTTGCTGCATGTTCATAAGAAAAGCGATTGGATAAATGCTAAAGGCATAGAGCGAATAAGGAGATACTTTCTTTATAATGCCCTGTTCCTGTCCTTTTTCCCAAAGATCCAGCAACGGCTGCAGGTGCTTGAGGCCTTGCTGCCTCACCGGTTCATCTACAATGGGAGTATTGTCGCATTGCGAAAGAAAATAAGCTTCTTCAACTTCCTTTAATTTGAATTCAGCTATATTTTTCCAGACGGTTTCAAAACCTTTTTCCACGCTCATGTCTTCATTATAATTTCTGAAGGCATAACTTGTGAAAGCCGCTTTTACCTCAAGGTAAACCTGGTCCACCAGGTCCTGTTTATTCTCAAAATACAGATAGATGGTACCCGCTGAGACTCCCGCTATCTTGGCAATCCTAGACATAGGAGTAGCATGGAATCCATTGTTATTCACCAGCTCTATAGTAGCGTTTATCAATGCTTTTCGTTTTATTTCAGATTTGGAAGAAATATTCATAGCACTTTTAAATCTGCGACAAAAATATAAAAATGAACGTTCATTCATTAATTTTAAGAGCCCTTTGTGATAGATTTAACCTGGGAGGGCTCACAGAGGCTTTAAAATGGTATTTTTCTGAAAAAAAAGTTAATAGAAAGCCATTGAATTTGAATATATAAGCTCGGTTGTGGCGCTCAGGTTCCATGAAAGTTTATAGCAATTCTCCATCTTTTAACAAAATGATTTTTATTCTGGTTTTTATTCCATTCTTTGTTTGTTGAATTGCTCAGGAGCATCTGGAGAAAGACCGGGATAACTTGTTGGATGCTCCAGAGGTAAAAAAACCGGAGGTGTTTCCCTGAAGCCAGATTATTGATGAGATCTAAAAATTAATGAGTATATCTGGACTATCAGGGAGAATTAGATTAAAGTGAGGCATGGGGGAGCACAAATAAGGATGGTAGGCTTGAATCTTAGCTCCCGGGAGCTCCATAAAAGTCGGCAAGTGAGTGAGTAATAAGCCTCGTTCTCTTTTTTAGTGATCTCTGGAATTTTCCAGAAGGTTTTGCGCCTACCGGGACCAGGGTTAATTTCTTTTTTCTCCCAATGATACGATTGCAAATATTGCCACTGCCATTATTAAGGCCGGTAGTGAAATAAAAAAGATATGGACCAATCCACTCAAGGTATTCTATACTGCTAATCAATTTTAATGGATTTGCGATTTCCAGTTCCTCTCCATGTACTAAAGCCTGCTGAAACTCCACTGCATTTAGTGGTATTTCGTTTTGCTGGATTACAATATCAAAAATAGGGTCTATTAAGAACCATTTTTTGCGGTCGCTTAAGTAAGCCTCAAATAGAACATGTTTTTTACTTTGCTCGTCTTCTTCAGTATCCCCGGGTTCCAGAAATAAGGTTCTAACTGTGAAACCCAGTGCACGTAAACAGGCCTTTAAAATTAAACTATATTCAACCCCCCTTTGATCACCTTGAGTTTCTGCCCTCTTAGGGATAGATTTCTTATCGGCATGAGCTTTAAAAATCTTACAATCCTTTTCCCATTTTGAAGAAACCCAGCTTTTAACTTTCATGATATTTTTGAAGTCACAATTATGCTCATCCAGAAGATCTTCCAAACGGTTCATTTCTTTAAGTCTCTTAAGGGAAGCTTCGTTGGATTTGTCAGGATACCTTATATGCAAGTCTAATTGCTTCTCCTTTATATAACTTACATTCATTTAATCTTGGTTAAGATGATCATTACCTTACAGAGTCACATTAATTCTATTAGAGAAAACTTAATGGCTATTGTTTTCATAAATTAAGTTTTTAATATCCAGGATTGGTTTTGCTTCCTTTAAACTGATGAATTTCTTGAGATATCGAATTCGGTATAGTTTGGAATATATGTATTAAGGAGCATAACTGTCATCTTTTAATCTATAAAACTAGTATTTTACTAGGGTTTTCGTTTACGTAAATGTAAGAAAAAAAAGTAGGCTAACGGTTTGGTTTAAAAGGCGTGATATTTTTTTTAATGGTTTTCGTGAATAGCCAGGATTTTAGGAAGATTG
>JBFIMP010000129.1:0-7185 GCA_041611635.1 Christiangramia sp. | reverse complement strand
CCTTTTTATCAAGATGTTTAAAATATTTCAGAAAATATTTGCTGAGGTACCCAATGCCATGAAATACGAGCCAGACAGTCTTAGTGTTTTCATTTAATATATTCAGGGTTTGATACGTGTTATTTGTGGTATAGGAAACCGTGCTTTCTTTTATCATAGATTATTAATTCTTAGGCAATAATATTAAAACTAGGGAAATCACCTAGTGAAATTAGGTTTGAGTTCCTGTAATTTACAATTGATTAATTTATACATCGGCACAAATTAGCTTTCTGCCGTGACACCCCCCCTTATTATTGCGTCACCTTTTAATTAGTGGTGCACCCAAAAGCTAATTGGTTAAGCATTCCCCTACATGGCTCAGAAATCATATATGAATTATGTTTTTTTACTAATTATTGTTCAGATGCCAGCGGACGTTATAAAGCTAGTTTAGCCTGGATTTAAATGATGGTTTTCCTTCGAATGTAATTACATTTTATACTGGGAAAATCGCTGTAACCTGGCAATAGGGTGAATATTTTACAGAGCCACGCTGCCTGGTTATTCCGGCTTCATTAAATGATGGAGAAAGGTGATGATCTGTATTTCTATTAGGAGGAAACTTTATTGGATAGAGGCTATAGTTATGGTAAAGCCAATGGATATATAATTAATGGCAAATGAAGCTCTAAGGGTATACGAAGATTGAAGAGAGTGATCCTTATTAATATTTGCTAGTTTTCAATAATTGTGATGAAGAAAACACAAGCGGTATGATTTATTCTTATCTCACCTTCGGGAATAATGTTACGGTATTTATAAATCCCCATTTGTTCAAAATAATATGTCTGAGACTGGGCTTTCGCTCAATTTTGGGTGGTCCATATAAATAATACCGGTGATTATATTCTTAGAATAAGTTGTGAGAATATTATATGGTTTAATCGAGAAGTCGCTTTTGGCGAATCCTATTACTTTTGAGAAAAGAAATAACAGTAATCTAATCTTTATTGAATTTGTATTTTTACAAACTAACCAATCTTTTCTAAAATGACGAAGGAAGAACTTTTGGAGTTATCCAAAAAGGTATGTAAGAACACCCTGATGGAAACCCTTGAAATTGAGTTTACTGAAATTGGTGATGATTATCTTATCGCTAAAATGCCTGTGAATGCAAAAGTACATCAGCCAGACGGAGTATTACACGGGGGAGCCAGTGTGGCCCTGGCCGAAAGTGTAGGGAGTATGGCAAGTTATGTTTTTCTGGATAGTGAGAATTTTTTTGTTCGCGGTATTGAAATTAATGCGAATCATTTGAAAAGTATTAAAGAAGGCTGGGTTTTCGCTAAAGCGACTTTTATACATAAAGGCAGAACTACCCAATTATTTGAAATAAGAATTACCGATGAGGCTGCCAACCTAATTTCACTGGTGAAACTAACCACCATCTCACTGCCAAAAGAAAAGAAATGATAGATCAAGAAGAATTCTTTAGAAACCTTGAAGGAAATTTCAAGGAGAGTAAACCGTATGTCGCTTACAGAAAACCGGGAGAAAATACCGTAAAGGCTTTGCTGCAGTTTGATAATGAAAACTACCGGGTTCAGGATCTTTCTGAAAGCGGATTTGTGTTTGCTCCATTTCATCCTGAAAATGATTCATACGTTATTCCTTCTGAGAAGGCAGAGAGATTAGAATTCGATCTTCTGGTGGAAGACACGGGAGAAACTTCTTTAGAGGAAGAGAATATAGCTTCAGTCGATTTTGAGTATACGGAGAAGGACCAGAAGAGACATGAAACCTTGGTTCAAAAAGGTATTGATGAAATAAGGGAGGGTAATTTCAAGAAAGTGGTCTTGTCCAGGTCTGAACAAGTTGAGGTTCTGTATCCTGATCCCATTAGGATCTTTAAAAAACTTTTGCGAAAATATCCCAGTGCCATGGTTTATCTATGGTTTCATCCACAAACCGGATTCTGGCTTGGAGCAACTCCCGAGACACTTCTACGGGTTGAAAGAAACAGGTTCAACACCATGGCTCTTGCCGGGACCCAATTATATAAAGGCGAAACAGATGTGGAGTGGGACAGTAAAGAGGTAGAGGAGCAACTATTTGTGACCGATTATATTCTGGAGTCCCTTGAAAATCTTGAGGGGGTTGAGCATATTAAAACTTCCAGGCCTTATTCTGCGAAGGCAGGTAACCTGCTTCATATTTGTACAGATATTTTTGGGCACCTCAAAGAACCTGAAAACCTGAAAGATCTTATAGAAACAATTCATCCAACACCTGCGGTTTGTGGATTGCCAAGGCAGGAGGCTCTGGAATTTATACTTGAAAATGAAGATCATTCCAGGGAATTTTACTCCGGCTATTTAGGAGAATTAAACCTGAAAACAGAATTGAAAAGAAATTCCAATCTAAGGAACCAGGAAAACCAGCAATTTGCAGCTATTTCTAAGCAAACTGAACTTTTTGTTAATCTTAGGTGCATGAAATTAAAGGATGGTACTGCCCGCATTTATGTTGGCGGAGGAATCACAAAAGATTCTAATGCGGCCGATGAATGGATGGAAACCGTCAACAAATCGCAAACCATGAAAGCGGTACTTGTTAAATAAGCTCAAAATTGAGCCCTGAAATTACCTGTAAATTGTAATTTTGGGAATCTATGAAGTACTCTAAAATTCCCGTTGCCCGCTCGGTTGTTGCGCTGTGCGTGGCAAAAGATATAAAGCATGTGGTGATCTCACCAGGATCAAGAAATGCACCTTTAACCATAGGTTTTACTCATCATGATGAAATAAATGCTTACAGTATAGTGGATGAGCGTTGCGCCGCTTTCTTTGCCCTGGGAATGGCCCAGCAGCTGAAGAAGCCTGTAGCACTGGTTTGTACTTCAGGTTCGGCATTGCTTAATTATTACCCAGCTATAGCCGAAGCCTTTTACAGTGATATCCCTTTAGTGGTGATCTCAGCAGATCGCCCGGTGGAACGCATAGATATTGGTGATGGGCAAACGATAAGGCAGAAAAATGTCTTTGAGAATCATATCTTATATTCCGCAAACCTTTATTCTGAGCTTGTTTTGGAGAATGAGGCCGTAGATCCAAAACTTCAGCAGAAGCAATTCGAGGCTCAGAAGCACAACGAGAGAGAAGTTAACCTGGCGCTGAATAAAGCAATAGAAGATAAAGGCCCAGTGCATATAAACGTTCCCTTTTATGAGCCATTATATGATACGATTGAAAATATTGAGGTAAAACCACTACAGATATTTCCGGAAATTAAGGAAAGGCATTATTCCAAAAACCAATTAAGTAATTACGTTGATGAATGGAACAGGGCAAAAAGGAAAATGGTAATTGTAGGGGTGGCCCAGCCTGACGCTGTCGAACAGAAATTTCTTGATCTGCTGGCCCGGGATCCCAGTGTTATTGTATTAACTGAGACAACTTCAAATCTTCACCAGTCTGAATTTTTCACCCGAATAGATACACTTATTGGCCCTATAGAAAAAGATGAGGACAGGGAAAAACTTTTCAGAAAATTACAACCTGATATTCTTTTGACCTTTGGGGGAATGATCGTTTCAAAAAAGATCAAGTCCTTTTTAAGAAATCATAATCCGCAGCATCACTGGCATATAGATCCTAAAAAGGCATACAATACTTTCTTTTGTTTGAACAAACACTTTGAAACCGATGTGAATGCATTTTTTTCTGAATTCCTGCCGCTTACCGAAACCGCTAAAAGTGATTATGGAAAGTTCTGGAAAGAGGTAAAAGCAAAAAGACAAAAAAGGCATGAGGAATATATGCAGGAGATCCCTTATTCAGATCTTAAAGCGATGCAACAGGTTGTGCCGAAAGTTCCAAAAAATTCGATTGTGCATTTCGGGAATAGTTCCACGATAAGATATGCGCAGCTCTTCCAGTGGGATCCTAGTCTTAAGACATTCTGTAATCGCGGTACCAGCGGTATAGATGGCAGTGTTTCCACAGCAGTTGGTGCAGCGGCCAGTAGTAATGATCCGGTTCTTATGATCACCGGAGACCTAAGCTTTTTCTATGACAGCAATGCCTTATGGAATAATCATATTCCTTCAAATTTCAGAATCGTGATCCTAAACAATCACGGTGGTGGAATCTTCAGGATTCTCCCGGGAAACAAGAATTCAGAAAATTTCGATAAATATTTTGAAACAGTTCATGATTTGAAGGCAAAACCTTTATGTGAACTTTATAATTTTGAATATTCCGAAGCTAATTCCGAAGTAACCCTTAAGGAAAGCCTGAATGGTTTTTTTGATAGCTCTCAAAAACCTAAGCTGTTAGAGATATTTACTCCTAGAAAATTAAATGATGAGGTATTACTGGAATATTTCAATTTTATGAAATCTTAAACATCGTCTAACATTTCTTAAGGACCATAATTATTATCTTACCTCTTGTTTAACCAAAAAGGAGAATTATGAGTAAACTTGATGAAAAAGTAGGACAATATTTAGATGATCTAAGATCTAAAGTTGGAGAATCAAATCCTGATGTAGATCTTTTAAGAAAGATCGCTAAATCTTTAGGACCCAGTATATACAATGCCGATGCTGAAACTGTTTCTTCTTCCAGTAAATCTGAAGTTGAGACCGTGAAAAAGAATTTCGTGATGAAGAAGCTGGGTATAAATGATGAGTCCAGGGTGAATGAAGCAGTAAATCAGGTGCTTGAGAAGTACGGAAAATCAAACAGAAATAAATACAGAGCGGTGGTTTATTACCTGCTTACCAAACATTTTGGCAAAGAAAGTCTGTACAACTAATATATAAATGCTCAATTAGATCCGTTTTTGGGATATTCCCTTAAACGGATTTTTTTATTTGTGATTAAGCCTATCTTTGTAAGCTAAAGTTTTTATTATATGATCCAATTAGGAGAGTTCCATAATTTGATAATAATCAGAGAATCTGATCACGGTATTTACCTGGAAAATGAAGAGGGGGATGAGGTATTATTACCTAATAAGTATGTTCCCGAAACCTGGATGGTCTATGATAAGATCGAAGTTTTTGTTTATCTGGACCACGAAGAGAGGCCGGTGGCAACTACCTTAAAACCAAAAATCAAGCTAGACCAGTTTGGTAAACTTACTTGTGTTGAAGTTAATAAGTTCGGGGCTTTTCTGGATTGGGGATTGGAAAAACACCTGTTTGTTCCTTTTAAGGAACAGGTTGTGCCTATGGAACCCGGGAATGAATATCTGGTTTTTTGCTATTTAGACCTGGAAACTGGTAGGCTGGCAGCATCTTCGAAGGTTCACGCATTCCTGGATAATTCTGAATTAACGGTAAAGCCTTTTGAACAGGTGGATCTGCTCGTGAGTAACGAGACAGAACTTGGTTATAATGTCATAATTAATCAATTGCATTTAGGATTGATCTACCATGATGAAGTTTTTAAATCACTTAAGATTGGAGATTCAGTTACTGGATACATTAAGAAGATAAGAGAAGACAATAAAATAGACATAACATTACAAAGGCCCGGATATCGTAGTATTGAACCAAATGCTCAAAAAATTCTTGACAGTCTTAAAGCTGCCGGTGGGTTTATGGATATTTCAGACAAATCTGCACCAGATGACATCAAGAACAGGTTGCAGATGAGCAAAAAGAGCTTTAAAAAAGCTGCCGGAAATCTTTATAAACAACGTCTAATCGAGATCAAAGAAGACGGGATACATCTTAAAGATTAATAACCGTAACGATAAGGAGAATATATTCGAGTATTAAAGCCTCTTTGATTGTAATTTTGAATGAATGGATTTGAAAAATAGGGATTCATAAAATTATCATTTGGATCTCTTACCTGAAAGTCTCCGGAAATCTCAAATAGTTTTTTCTCCTTTTCCTTTCTGTAAGGTAAAGGTGAGCCCAGATCTATTTTTCTCTGAACCTTATTTCTATTAGTCTTATCTATGATCGCCAACATGTCTACCTGGTCATCCTGGATCTCATTCTTTAAATGAAGAAAGGAGCCGTCTGGCAAATTGAATTTAGACTGTTCCTGCCAGCCAAAGCTAAATTCCCTCCAGGTATTATCTATACTCCTGTTACTTATCTCAAAATCCTTTCTATCCCAGTATTCCTGGGCACCGGCAGTAGTAAATACTAGTAAGCTTAAAATGAGAAAGGCGAATTTCATGCAAAAAATTTTAATAAAGATATCAAAGATTATGCTAAAATAAATATTCGAAAAAATTTCTCACCGCCGATTTTAACATCGCCCGTTATAATTTTATATGATTAAACTTTCCCTGATCATTAACTGTTGATCTATGTTTTTAAGTTTCAGTAAATTAAAAATAGGTCTCTATTTAATAGCTAGGTTTTGTTGAGTTATATTGATAATTAAATTAAATTTTAATTTATGTTTTAAAAGTTAACCTCATTTTTAACATAATATTTAAAATTATATATTTACTCCTCATCCAAACCAATAAAGTTTAATTATGACAAAAAAAATCACTTTGTTTTTTGTTGTCTTTCTTGCCTCGACTTTCCTTGTCTTATATGCCCAGGATAATACGGTTAGTGGTAAAGTCACAGACGACAGCGGTCTTCCCATGCTTGGTGTTACAATCCAGCTAAAGGGGACAAGTACAGGAACCACTACGAACTTCGATGGAGAATATTCCATTGATGCTCCAGAAGGAAGTACACTTATCTTTTCATTTATAGGTTATGAAACCAAGGCTGTTCCGGTAACAGACTCTGTTTTAAATATAAAAATGGTGCAGGACAAGAATGCACTGAACGAAGTCGTGGTTACAGCTTTCGGAATTGAAAGGGAAACCAGATCTCTTGGGTATTCTGTAACCAAGGTTGAAGCAGAAGAAATGAATCTTAACGGAAATACCAATCCCTTGGCTGGATTGCAGGGTCGTGTTGCCGGTGTTCAGATCAATCAAACTTCTGGTTCTGCCGGAGGAGGTATAGATATCCTGATTAGGGGGGTGACCTCTATTAATCCCCAGAGGGGGAATCAGCCATTAATAGTTATTGATGGTCTGGCTTTAGATAATGATACATTTTCTGGTGATGTTCGTCCCAGTGCTGGTTCTAATTCACCAAATAGTGCTGAGCAATTTTCATTCACCAACAGGGCGGCAGATTTGAATCCTGAAGATATAGAAAGCTATAATGTG
>JBFIMP010000128.1:0-7203 GCA_041611635.1 Christiangramia sp. | reverse complement strand
TTTTAAAATTCTTGTAGCGTAGTATCTAGCTGACTGAAGTATGGAATTATCCTTCACTATATCGGCTATTTTAAGATTAAGCACACCGCTTTGCTGGGTTCCCATCAGGTCTCCGGGTCCTCTAAGTTTAAGGTCTACTTCGGCGATCTCGAAACCATCATTAGTAGCGGTCATGGTTTCGAGCCTGGTTTTACTGTCATTAGATAATTTATGTCCCGTCATCAGGATGCAGAAACTTTGTTCAGCACCACGCCCAACACGTCCACGTAGCTGGTGTAACTGGGAGAGCCCGAATCTTTCGGCACTTTCAATAATCATCACACTGGCATTGGGAACGTTTACTCCAACTTCAATTACCGTAGTTGCAACCATAATCTGGGTTTCAGCCTTTACGAACCGGTCCATCTCGTAATCTTTATCTGCTGGCTTCATTTTGTCCATGGACTATGGAAATCTGGAAATCTGGAAATTCCCTGGCGATACTTTCGTAACCATCCATAAGGTCCTTATAATCCATTTTTTCAGATTCCTGAATTAACGGGTACACCACGTAGACCTGCCTGCCCTTTTTGATCTCATCTCTTATAAAAGCAAATACCTTAAGCCTGTTACTATCAAATCTGTGAACCGTTTTCACTGGCTTTCTTCCAGGGGGCAATTCATCTATGACCGAAATATCCAGGTCACCATAGAGACTCATTGCGAGGGTTCGCGGGATTGGGGTCGCGGTCATTACCAAAACATGAGGCGGTATATGGTTTTTTCTCCAGAGTTTCGCCCTTTGAGCTACCCCGAACCTATGTTGCTCGTCTATTACGGCCAGTCCAAGATTATGGAATTGCACTTTATCCTCTAAAAGTGCATGGGTACCAATTAAAATATCTATTTCGCCGGCTTCAAGCTTTTCATGAATTTCTCTTCTTTTGGCAGTTTTGGTAGAGCCGGTAAGGAGGTAGATGCTTACATCCATTTTCTCGCAAAGTTCCTTTAGGCCATTATAATGCTGTATACTCAGGATTTCTGTGGGAGCCATTAAACATGCCTGAAAACCGTTGTCTAGAGCAATGAGCATAGACATGAGCGCTACTATGGTTTTTCCAGAGCCAACATCACCTTGCAGCAACCTGTTCATCTGAGCGCCACTGCCCATATCACTCCTAATTTCCTTGATCACTCTTTTCTGTGCATTCGTAAGATCAAAGGGCAAATGATGCTGGTAAAAATCATTAAAATATTCGCCTATCTGCTCAAAATTGAAGCCTTTGATCTTTTGCTTATGCAGCATATTTTTTCTGATAAGCTGCAGCTGGATAAAGAACAATTCTTCAAATTTTAACCTGAACTGGGCTTTTGCCAGTAACTCCTGGTTTTTCGGAAAATGAATATTGAAGAGCGCTTCTGCTTTTGAGATGAGTTTTAGCTCCTCTATAAGGTCGGTTGAAAGACTTTCAGAAAACTTCAAACCAGTTTGCTGAAGCACTTCCTGCATTAGCTTCATAATAACCCGATTGGTAATTCCTTTCTTTTGTAACATTTCAGTGGAAGGATATACCGGTTGCATGGCAGTTCTAAGATTTTTCTTATAATCTGCCACCGGCTCCATTTCGGGATGCGGCATACTAAAAAGCCCGTTATACCAATTTGTTTTCCCGAAGATCACGTAAGGAACATTTAATTTAAGGTTTTCCCTGATCCATTTATGTCCTCTAAACCAGATTAACTCCATTTTTCCGGTATCGTCCACAAAATCTGCTACCAGTCTTTTCCCCCTTTTTTGCTCCACCATTTTCATGTGAACGATCTTGCCCACAATCTGAACTTCAGAAGAATTTCTTCTCAGCTGATTTATTTTATAAAAGCCTGTTTTATCGATGTACCGGTTAGGGAAAAAATTGATGAGGTCCCGGTAAGACTCGATATTGAGTTCTTTCTTAAGAACATCAGCCCTGTTCGGGCCAACTCCTTTTAAATACTCAATGGGGGTCTGGAGCAGGTTCTGGATCATAAAAACGAAGATATTAAAACAGTTTGATTTTTCTGGACAGGCTTTTATGAGAAGATGTTTAAACTTCAATTTTTATGCTCAGAACGTTCAAATTTGTATTTTGCGGTAGTTATTCCCAATAATTACATGCAAAAATACCTGATCTTCCTTTTGTCACTTTGTTCGGTTGTCTTAATGGCTCAGGAAAAAAGTCTTTCTCAAACTGCATTTTTTGACTTTAAAACCGTTAACGCCCATGTCAGGATTCAACCTTTGGAAAAAGCGGTTTCTGGCAAAGTGAGTTACACTTTTGAGATCCTTACGCAGCAGGATACCCTGTATATTGATGGCAGGAATATGCAGTTTACCGATGTAAGCCTGAATGGAAAGCCTGTAAAATTCTCGTCAGATGAAAAAGGCATCTATATCCTCTCAGATTATTTGCCTTCAGAAAATAACAGGCTGATATTGAATTATTCTGCAAAGCCGAAATCAGGGATATATTTTATTAACTGGGAATTTCCTGAAATTGATGACGCTCAAAAACAGGTCTGGACTCAGGGTCAGGGAAAATATACATCTAACTGGTTACCTAGTTTCGACGATATGGAGGAAAAAGCTGAATTCGATCTCAGCTTTGAGTTTTCATCAAAATTTCAGCTTATTTCCAATGGGAAATTGAAAACTTTAGAAAAAATAAATGACTCCATTAGTCTCTGGCAATTTGATATGGATAAACCTATAAGCAGTTATCTCGTTGCTTTCGCTGCAGGGAAATATGATTTCATGAAGATGGAGTCTGAGACCGGAGACCTTATAAGACTATATTATAAACCCGAAGATTCCCTTAAGGTGGAGCCTACCTACAGGTATTCAAGGGAAATTTTCAACTTTCTGGAAAACGAGATTGGATTGGCTTACCCATGGCAAAAATATGACCAGATCCCCGTACATGATTTTCTATACGGCGGAATGGAAAATACCGGAACCACTATATTTTCCAGTTCCTTTATGACAGATTCCATTGGATTTAAGGATAGGAATTATGTAAACGTGAATGCTCACGAGCTGGCACATCAATGGTTTGGTAATCTGGTGACTGAAGTTTCTGGTGAACATCACTGGCTTCATGAAGGTTTTGCGACGTACTATGCTTTATTAGCCGAAAAAGAAATATTTGGAGAGGAGTACTATTACTGGAAATTGTACGAAACTGCAGAACAGCTAAAAGCATTAAGTGATTCAGGAAAAGGTGAATCTTTGCTTAATCCAAAAGCCAGTTCTCTTACTTTTTATCAGAAAGGCGCCTGGGCGCTGCATATTTTAAGGGAAAGAATAGGGGAGGAAGCTTTTCGACAGGGAGTAAAGAACTATTTAGAACTTTATAGTTTTAAAAATGTAACGACCGATAATTTCCTGGCAGAAATGGAAGCTGCATCGGGACAGGACTTATCCCAATTTAAGGCTAACTGGCTGGAGCAGTCTGCTTTTAAAGCTGCCCAGTCTTTAGAATCCCTGAAGGAGTCCGGGTTTATCATTAATTACCTGAATCTTGCTGCCCTCAGGGAAACTCCTTTAGAGCAAAAATTTGAATACCTTGAGAAGGCTTTAAGATTCCCGATAAACGATTATATCGGCCAGGAAGCGGTGCTTCAGCTCACTGGTCTACAATCTCAACAGGCCATCAGCCTTTATAAAATGGCATTTGAATCTAATAATACTTTCGTGCGGCAGGCCATAGCCTCAAGCATGGAAATTATTCCCAAAGAACTAAAAGCCGATTTTGAATCATTGCTGGAAGATGAATCATATCTTACTATAGAAGCTGCCCTATTCAGGCTATGGGAACAATACCCGGCAGATCGCAGGGGATACCTGGATCAAACCCGGGATTTGGTTGGTTTTTATAATAAGAATATTCGCATGCTTTGGTTAACTTTAAATCTGGTGACGCCAGATTATGAGACAGAACTCAATAAGCAACATTATGAAGAACTGGCGGGTTATACAGATGTTTGGAGGCCTTTCCAGGTGAGGGAGAATGCTTTTAGCTACTTATTTCAGCTGGGAGCATTTAACGAATCGAGTTTACAGAGTGTAATAAAAGGAACTCAACATCATACTTACAGTTTTCGAAATTACTGTAGGCAGTTGCTTTTGGAACTTTTGAAAAATGAACAATATCGCGAGGAATTAATAGACCTGTCTGGAAATATGGCAGAAGAAGAAACCGCTTATTTGAGATCTAAAATCACAGGCTGATATGCGAGCATTGGTAATTTCGGGAGGAGGAAGTAAGGGCGCCTTTGCGGGGGGTGTTGCACAATATCTTACCGAGGTACTTAAAAAAGATTATGATCTTTTTATAGGTACTTCAACCGGTAGTCTCCTTATATCACACATGGCACTGCATAAAGCTGAAAAGGTGAAAAAGGTTTTTACCTCGGTAAATCAAGCTAGTATTTTTAGCAGTCGCCCATTTTTTATAAACAGAAAGCACGGGCACGAAACTATTTCTATCAATCACTTTAATGTTATCAGGAATTTCCTAAAGGGAAAAAAGACATTTGGCGAAAGTTATAATCTTAAAAACCTCCTCGCAGATACGTTTACCAGAGAAGAATTTGAAGAATTGAAGGCTGGCGAAAAAGATATAGTCACTACGGTTTCTAATATTTCATTGAACGAAGTTGAATATAAATCCATAAAAGATTATGAGTACGAAGAGTTTATTGAGTGGATCTGGATCTCCTGCAATTATACTCCGTTTATGAGCCTGGTGAAGAAGAATGGATGTGAGTATGCCGATGGCGGACTTGGTTCTATGGTGCCTATAGAAGAGGCGATAAAACGAGGTGCTACAGAGGTCGATGCAATCATTTTACAAACTGAAGTTACCTATTTTAACCGGATGCCTTCCAAAAATGTTTTCTCGTTGATCACCAATTTGTTCGCTTTTATGTTAGATCGAATCGAAAAGCAGAATATCCGCATAGGGAAATTTACAGCAAATAATAAGGACGCCATTCTTAATATTTATTATACCCCTACTGTACTTACTACGAATTCTCTTATTTTTGATGAACAACAGATGAAGGCATGGTGGGAAAGCGGATATGAATTCGCAAAATACAGAAATGAAGAGTTAAACCAAATCGAACCTTAATGCGTGCATTGGTAATATCTGGGGGAGGAAGTAAAGGAGCTTTCGCCGGGGGTGTTGCTCAACATCTCATCCAGGAGCAGAAGAAAAGCTATGATCTTTTTTTAGGGACTTCTACCGGAAGTTTGTTAATTCCTCATCTTGCTGCCGGAAACATACAAAAGATCTATGAAATCTATACAAGTGTCACCCAGCGAAAGATCTTTAGTGTAAATCCTTTCGTGGTTAAGAAAAAGGATGGTCGCGAATACGTAACGATTAATTATCTGAATACCGTTTGGCAGTTTATAAGGTCGAGAAGAACCTTTGGTGAAAGTAAAGCGCTTAAGAGGAATATTCGTAAAAACTTCTCACGCCAGGATTTCATGGAGCTTAAGAGCAAAGTTAAAGATGTGGTGGTAACGGTTTCAAATCTTTCCAAGAACAGGGTAGAGTATAAGTCTATTCATGATTTCGAATACGATGATTTTTGTGACTGGATCTGGATAAGTTGTAACTACATTCCATTTATGAGTCTGGCGCAAAAAAACGGCTTTGAATATGCTGATGGAGGACTGGGCTGCGTGGTGCCTATCAGGGAAGCGATTAAACGTGGAGCTACAGAGGTGGACGCGATCATCCTGGAAGCAGAGAACATGGAGCACAATAAGATTCTGGGTAAAAACCCATTCTCCTTAATGGTAAATTTATTTGGCTTTCTACTAGACCAGGTAGAATATCATGATATCGTAGAAGGTAAACTAGCTGCGATGAACAAAAAAGTAAAGCTGAACATTTATTATACACCAACCAAACTAACAGAAAACTCACTGGTTTTCAATAAAAAGGCGATGGCAGAGTGGTGGCAGCAAGGATACGAATATGCCGAGAAAAAGGAACTGGAAAAGAAAGCTGCTAAATCTTCGTGGTTTAAGTTAGGCTTCTAACTTCTTTCTTTATAAAGCTTAATGCAGCATCGGTAGGAGGCTGTTTATCCATTAGATTTCTCAATATAACATCCCGTAACTCATCTGTATTGGATACGCTTTCCTTTCCCGCAGCGTTTCTAATAAGAGAAATGGTCGCGTTCTTGGCGGTTTTTATGTAATCCCAGCATTCGTTGCTCACATAAATTTGTTGTGCAAGGTTGTGTTCAAACTCCTGTTCGATATTAGCGATTAAAAGGGATGCATACATTTCTGCATCGTCAGAAGTAGGTTTCACCCTGAAAAGTATTTTGCCGGGAGAAATTCGTTCTAAAAGAAGCGTTAGTCTTTCGTAGGCCTGGAATCTAATAGGGAGAGAGGTTTTCTGCTTTTCCCTAAGTATTAAGAATCGTCTTCTGTTTTCTTCATTTTTTGAAAACGTGTTGAAAAAGTAGAAGGATATTAATCCTACTATTACTGCCGGCAGGATAGCATATAGGAAATTCAGGATCTCTGTTTCGTTCATTATATAATTTTTAATCTATGGCATCTTCTGTCTTTCTCATGCTTTTTAAATTGAGATTTCCTCCTAAATGTGGACAATGCAGAAGGTCTTTAACAGATGCGAAATTTACTTCATCTTTATGGTATGAGAAAGTTGTTGCCAGAGTTTTTGCCAGATTCTTGTCGCTGAGGTTGATGTCAACATCATCTGTTCTGAACTGACACGGATGTTCATAACCACAGGCATGGCTTATCTGCAATAATTCTTTACGGAACTTTACAAAATAGAAATTGGTTCTCATGGATTTATCTTTCACGTTGATACCAGACTGTAACCACTTGTTCTGCGTTGCCACTCCGGTTGGGCAGGTATTGGTGTGGCAGCTTTGTGCCTGTATGCATCCAATACTCATCATAGCTTCACGCGCAACATTGATCACATCTGCTCCTAAAGCAAATGCCATGGCGGCTTTGGCAGGAAAGCCTAATTTTCCGGCAGCTACGAACACAATTCTTTCTGTTAATTTATACTTCTGGAAGATCTTATATACATCGGTGAAAGCGTAGATCCACGGGAGGGAAACATGGTCGGCAAAACTAGGGGGCGCAGCACCAGTACCACCTTCACCACCATCTATCGAAATAAA
>JBFIMP010000127.1:0-7312 GCA_041611635.1 Christiangramia sp. | reverse complement strand
GCAGCAAGTTTCACCGGTTGTCTTTCTGCGACATCTTTTGCGGAAAGGTCACCACTTAGAGGTTGAAGCAAGGCAGCTACTGCGCCAAAAAATATGGCGATCTTAAAGGCTTCCTTATGAAGTTCAGGACTTTTGTTTTTTAGGATCTGAAAAGCATGAATTCCCGCTACGGCAAAACCTGTAGCGGCAAAGGCAGCCAGCGTCATATGCAGGGCCTGGGTAAACCAGGCGTCATTAAGAAAGGCTGCGACCGGGTCTATATTTACGAATTCTCCATTTACCACATCAAATCCCGCCGGAGAATTCATCCAGGCATTAGCTGAAACCACTAAAATCCCTGAAGCCACTCCAGAGATGCCCACAATGATCCCGGTGATCCAGTGAAAGGTTTCTGGTAGTTTGTTCCAGCCGTAAAGATAAAAACCAAGGGCAATAGCCTCTACAAAAAAGGCGGCACCTTCCAGTGAAAAAGGCATTCCTATTACCGGGCCGGCATGTTTCATAAATTCTGGCCAGAGCATTCCAAGCTCAAACGAAAGGGCGGTACCGGAGACAGCGCCGGTAACAAAAAAAATAGCCACGCCTTTTTGCCAGGCCTTGGTAAGTTTGAGGTATACCGGTTTTCTGGTATTCAGCCATTTTCTGTGGGCTACCACCATAAAAAAGGGCATTACCATACCTATACATGCGAAAATTATATGAAAGCCGAGGGTAAATGCCATTTGAAGCCTGGCGTAATCGAGATTTTCCATCAAGGGAATTTTTAAAGAATTGGCTCAGGAAATATCCTAAGATGATTCTGTTCTTTTCGGCGAATAAATTTAAGGAAAATTAGGGCTTTGGTCTTAGCCATGAACCGCAATATTTTAAACTTTAGCTTAGTATTAAGAAGTCGGCAAAAATGATAAACATGAAGCTTCTTTCTGCTAAAGAGTAAGTACAGATTGATTCAAAAAAGGAATCCCCGCGGCCAAGACCTCGGGGAAGAAATATGCTTGAGAATAAATATCCGGATCCTGAACAGAATAACCATTCTAAAAGAAATCCTATAGTGAGGATCTCTGTAAGGGAGAAGGTTTTGTATTGGTTGCAACGCGGAGTACACGTGCACTTGTTTCCCCCCAAACCATAACTCCTGAAAAACATTGTTCAGGCATCCGGATAAATCTTTTTATAAGTTTATCTCAATTCAGTTTAAATGATAGACCATAAAACAGGTTTCAGGCAAATTGAGGTAATTTACATTGGGGGAATATTGGGAGAATTTCAATTTTCGGAAAAATAAAAGTACACCAAATCAATGACTTAGCATCGAATAGTTGTTATATTTTTTAACTAAACAAATCATTTTTAACAAATTATTAATATAATTCGCTCCAGATTATATAAATCCCCATTAGTAAAACGAACCAGCCAAAGCCTTTTTTCAGCCTTCTACCATTTATGAAATTATTCAAATAAACCCCAAGCCAGATCCCGGCAATAGAAACTCCGGTAAATATCAAAAGAAAGGTCCATTCAATTTTCATATTCTCTACATCTCCAATAAAACCAATCAGCGACTTTACGGCAATGATTAGCAGGGAGGTAGCCACCGCTTTCTTCATGGGCAATTTCGCCAGGAGCACCAGGGCAGGAATGATCAAAAAGCCTCCTCCTGCTCCAACGATGCCGGTTAGCAGACCAACCACAATCCCTTCAATAATGATAAGAGGATAGTTATAAGTAACCTTCTCTACACCTATATTTACACCATTTTCCTTTTCCCTGATCATGGATATGGATGCGATCACCATGATGATGGAAAAGAACAGCATGATGCCAATATCTTTGGTCACCACAAAGTCAAAAACTGTAAAAACCTCCTCTGGTATGGCAGGCACCAGAAATTTCCTGGTGAGATAAACTGCTATAAATGCAGGAATAGCAAAGACCACGGCAGTCCTGAAGTCTATAAGGTTCTTAGGGATGTTTCTCAGGGCACCTACAAGTGAGGAAGTACCAACCACGAATAATGAATAAGCGGTAGCCGTCACGGGATTCACCGCCATTAAATAAACAAGCACCGGCACCGTAAGTATAGAGCCTCCGCCACCTATTAATCCTAAAACCACTCCTATTAAAAGCGCGCCAAAGTATCCCAGTATTTCTAATAATTCCATTTATAGTATTTAAGTCGGGGCAAAAGTAGGGTCAAAGTTGAGCCTGTGCAGTAACAAGAGTTACAGAGCAGCTTACAGGTCTATTACTTTAATCTGATTACGCTGCAGGGAAATCCTTTTATCTAACTCCAGTTTTTTAAGCAACCTGGAGATGACCACACGTGAGGTATGCATATCATAAGCAATTTGCTGGTGAGTGCTATGAATGGTCTCGTCGCGATTGATCTTGGCTTTATCCCGAAGGTAGCGCATCAAGCGCTCATCCATATTTAAAAAGGCAATGGCGTCTATCGCATCCAGCATCTCAGAAAGACGGGAATGATAAGATTCAAAAACAAAATTACGCCAGGACTTGTATTTTGCGGTCCACTCCTCCATTTTTGAAATTGGGATCATAATAAAGCTGGTATCGGTTTCGGCAACCGCGCGAATCTCGCTCTTTGTTTCTCCAAGGCAACAACTCAGCGTCATGGCACAGGTGTCACCACGTTCCAGGAAATATAACAGCAGTTCATCGCCATCATTATCTTCTCTCAGGATCTTAATGGCTCCTTTTAATAGCAGGGGCATCCCGGTAACGTATTCGCCTATTTCGATGATCTTATCACCTGCCGAAGCCGTTTTGATGATTCCGTTTTCCACTATTTCGTCGAGAAGCTCTTTTTCAAATATAAAACCATAAGCTTCTTCCAGTTCTTTGCGCATATTGTTGAGGTTTGAAGGTAAAATTAGGAAGAATTATTAAGAATTATCCCTAGCGGAATGGTAGGTCATATAAGCTATTCTCCAGGGATGACCCCAGGCAGAGAGCCAGATAATAGCCTAATTTGAGCTGACTTAATAAGAAGATAAGGTCTAGAAATCACCTGTGTGCAAAAATATACAAGGAAAAGTAAAAAACGAATCGCCCACTTCTGGAGCAGTATTGTCCTGGAATCTTTAGAGTCCTTGCTCCTGCTCCGTATCTGTAAAGCGGAAAAATCTTAGCCGAAGGCCGGCAGAATACTGGAATTATTTATTTTATCATGCTACCCTGTTTACATCATTTTTGGGCTGCTCATCCCATAGAACTATCCAAACCTGGATGCTTTGTTCTCCTGCCCTGCTTTTACCGATGTTGCTGAAGCAGATACCACATCCAAAGTTTTTACTATTGTCTTCCGGCAGGATTCATTAACTCATTACTGTCAACTATCATGAAGAGAAAAGCCGAAAAAGAGAAAGATCAGGCTGTAGTAATTATAGAGCTTATAGGTGACCATTATTTTCAGCATCTGTGGTTCTGAAAATTGCCATGGAAAAACTGCCCTAAGGCATCCTGATCTTCAATAATCTAAAAGTCAATCAAAATTTATTAAAATTTTAGTGAAACCCTGGCCATTCGAGGACTTTGTTAACAATGCCTTATTACAAGTAAGTTTCTTTTCTAAGTAACTTTCGTTTTCAAAATATTGCTAACTAAAAGAAGAACTATGTCAAACGAGAAAACTCTAAAAACCATTAATCCTGCCACCGGGGAAACGATCAAGAACTATGATATAATGACCGATGAGGAAATGAACAAAGGCATTGAAGACTGCCATAAAGCATTTTTAAAATGGAAAGCCAGGCCTGCGGAAGAACGCGCAGAGATCATCAAAAAAATAGGTAAAAAGATCGATGAACATAAAGATGAACTTGCGCAGCTTATGACCCAGGAAATGGGGAAACTACTAAGCCAGGGAAAACAGGAGCTGGAACTCTGCAGTGGTATTTGTGATTATACCGCCGCAAACGGTCCCGATAGTTTAAAAGATGAAGAAAGAGAATTACCTGAAGGCGGAAAAGGGTTTATAACCTACTCTCCACTTGGGGTTATTTATGGGATACAGCCCTGGAACTTCCCGAGCTACCAGGTCGTGCGCTATTCTATAGCGAACCTCATGGCCGGGAACGGGGTTTTGCTAAAGCATGCTGAAAATGTTACCGGAAGCGCATTAATGCTGGAAAAGATATATCGCGAAGCAGGCTTGCCAGAACACCTTTTCAAGGTGCTGCTAATTTCTCACGAACAAAGTGATGCTATCATAGAAAATGATCTTGTGCGTGGAGTGACCTTAACAGGTAGCCCGGGTGCCGGAAAGATCATTGGAAAAAAGGCCGGAGAGGCGCTTAAGAAAACCGTGCTGGAGCTGGGCAGTAATGATGCTTACCTGGTACTGGAAGATGCAGATCTTGAGCTTGCAGTAAAAACCTGCGTAAAGGGTAGATTGTATAATAACGGGGAAACCTGCGTAGCGGCTAAAAGATTTGTTGTGGTAGATAAAGTCTATGATAAATTCAAGGAGGCTTTTGTTAAACAAATGTCCAACATCAAGGCTGGTGATCCTACCAAGGAAGACAGCGATATAGGACCCATGGTCAGAAAAGATTTAAGGGAAGAGTTGCATGAGCAGGTGGAGGAAAGCGTTAAAAAGGGAGCCAAGATCTTATGCGGAGGTAAAATGCCTGAAGGTGACGGTTACTATTATCCTGCAACCGTATTGGGTGATCTTAAACCGGGTATGCCGGCTTATGACGATGAGCTTTTTGGTCCGGTGGCCTCACTTATCAAAGCCAAAGATGACGAAGATGCCATGCGTATTGCCAATGACAGCAGGTTTGGACTTGGGGGCGGTATCTTTTCTAAAGATGAGGAAAAAGCCAAGGAACTAGCCAAAAATCATTTTGACACGGGAATGGTATTCATTAATTCTTTTGGTCTGGCCAAACCGAATATGCCGTTTGGTGGCGTAAAAGAATCAGGTTATGGAAGAGAGCACGGAACTTTTGGTTTACATGAGTTTGTAAATGTAAAAGCGGTCATGCTAGGATAGACCTATATTAAAAAAAATGATCAGAGATCCGGATGCTTTATTTGCTTCCGGATCTTTTTTTGCTGTAAACTTTTTATTCGGCAAACGCAGATATATTCAATAATTTAATTCAAAAACAAAATTCTCAACAAACTGATTTTGAGTATATTTAAGGTGATTTCAATATTACATGGGAACTGTCCTCTGAAAACACAAATGAAAAGCGAATGGAATTTAATCTGGCAGAAAAACTGGCAATTGTAAAGGCTATAGACAAGGTGATCCTGGCAGATCAAGAAGTCGCCAGGGGTGAAATGAAATACCTGGGACAGCTAATGAAAATACTGGATTTTGATTCTGAATTTGTGGAGGAGGCGCGCAAGTTTCATATAAAGCAGGCTAATGCGATCCTGGAAGGCCTTAGCGAACCCAAAAAGCATTCCCTGGGAATCATGTTACATGAAATGGCCTATGCAGATGGATACCTGGGTAAGGAGGAAGTAAAAGTCCTTTTCTCCATGTTTGAAACCGCAGGAATCAAAATTGAAGAACCCGGCAACCATTTATCTGTCTTCGATATTTCAGATGTGTACTTTAAATCTTCGCGGCACATTCAGCGGCGTAAAGAAAAAAAGCTTTCCGAAGAAATTAGGGAGAAACGCGCGATCAAAATAGAACCGCATATTGAGGGAAAGCAAGGCTTTACTATCACCACTTTCAGGCTTGATGGGATTTTACCGTTCTGGGGAAACAAGGTGGAACTAGCTCCAAAACATATGGATATTTTTGAATTGAATAACAGCAAAAGTATTCTCAAGGGATCTGTGGAGCATACAACCGATTTTTCAGATCCCGCAGACGCTCAGTCTAAATACAGCCTGAGCATCTACCACCCAAACAATGAAATTGAAAAGATCGTTTTGCATAATCATGAGGAACGTATCGATATCGAGTATTTGAAATGACCGGTTAGAACCGGGACCTTTTACCGGTTTCTAGAAACGTTTACTGCAACCTCTTATTATCCAATAATTTATTCGATTCAAGCAGTTTATTTTTTTTACACCCCATAAGCTTAACTGTCTGTTTTTCAACTATATTTAATCCTTATTTTAAATCGATGGATAAAATATTACTTAAAGAATTCGTGTTGCGGGAAAAAGCGCAGATTGGGATTGGTTTTAGTTACGACCGGGAACTGATAGATCATTTAAAAAAGCTGGAAGGAATCTCCTGGAGCAATACTTTTGGAACCTTTTATTTACCGGCTAGCAGGCAAAACCTGGACCGACTTTTCAAGCATTTAAATGGCAAGGGCTTTTTTGTAGACTATTCTAATTTGAATATTTCTAGTTTTCCGGAAAGGGAAACCGACCTTATTTCAGTCGAAACCGAGAGACCGGAAATTCTAAATTTCAGAAAATATCTCTACGGGCTGCGTTACAGTGAAAGTACTGTTGAAACTTATACGCATTTCACCGGGAAATTCCTGAAATACCATGAATTTAAAAAGCATTACACCCTGGCAGATGTAGACCGGTTCGTTGAAAATGAAATCGCTTCAAAGAAATATTCGATAAGTTCCCACCGGCAATGCATCAGTGCACTGAAACATTATTTTGAACTTACCGAGCAGGAAGAAATTGACACGGCAAAGCTGAAAAGGCCAGATAAAAGCAGGTATCTTCCCGGAGTTCTTAGCAAGGAGGAGGTGATAGACCTGTTAAGGGCGACCCGAAATTTAAAGCATCGCTGTATCCTGGCGCTTATTTATGCTTCAGGTCTCAGAATTGGAGAAATGCTAAGTTTAAAGCTAGATGATATTGATGTGGATCGCCGGCAGATCCTGATAAGGCAGGCGAAAGGCAGAAAGGACAGGTATGTGATGCTGGCAGAAAGTTTTCTGCCCTTGTTCTATAATTATTTGCAGACTTATATGCCGAAAAAGTATTTTGCTGAAGGCCAGAACGAGCAGCCATATTCATCCTCTGCCGTACGAAGTTTTTTAAAAGATTCCTGCCGCAGGGCCAGGATAAGAAAAAGAGTAACGCCACATACCCTGCGACATAGTTATGCCACGCACATGCTGGAAAACGGGATCGATTTGAGGTATATTCAGGAATTACTGGGGCATTCGCGGCCGGAGACCACCATGATCTATACGCACGTTACCCAGAAGGATCTTTCAAGGATCAAGAGTCCGCTGGACGTAAGCATCAAGGAAATGATGGATCGTTCTAAAAGCGAACCAAACCTGCGCTTATCCCGGAACATACTCGAATAAAAATGTATATTGCCATGGATATAACATGTTGT
>JBFIMP010000126.1:0-7317 GCA_041611635.1 Christiangramia sp. | reverse complement strand
TGTTTTCCGGCACTGGGAAATTGAGATAAAATCGTATCGAGAAGTCGATTCAAAATTGAGTCTATTGCCGCATCTGCAAATTCACTCGAACTGACGGGGTAACAATATTAGGGGTGATGTGATCATAGATCAGGAAATAATTAATCCATATGATGTGAAATAAAAAACCTCTGAACTCCGCACCACGAGCTGCCAACTTACTAATAGATTTCTCAGTCGCTGCCCTCCTTCGAAATGACAACAATGTGATCGCACGTATCCGTCACTTCGAGTGTTTTCCGGCAATGGGAAATTGCGGGAAAATGTATCGAGAAGTCGATAAAAGTTCACATCTCCTATCGCATCTTTAAATCCACTCGAGCTCACGCCAGAATCATAATAAGAATAGTATTCGTCAACTAAAGTGATATGACCAAAGGTGAAGCAATACCTAAAATTAAAAAGTGAACCCCGAACAAGCCTCTTTCCTGAATCCTTAACTTGCGTGATGACAATTAATTAACTTATATTTGCCAGCTTAATACCAGTTTGTAAAGGTTTAACTACTGGCGTAGTGCCCAAATTACTAAGCTTATGAACCCTACAATTTCAAGGAAGCCACTTATTGTTGGCCTTCTGGCTGCAGTCCTGTTTCTGGCACTGGGGTTCTTCATGCTGTGGCAGCGCTATCAGATCCTACTGGAAACCCGGCAGACTGAAATGTCTGGCATTATTGAGGTGGTGGAACAGAATATAGACCAGTCCTTAAAATACAGTTATTCTGCTGCCCTTTCTCTGGCTCTGCAAATAAACAAGGAAGGTAAAATTGAAAACTTTGAGGGCATCGCTGCCCAGCTTGTAGACAGCAATCCTAATATCGATGCTATCCAGATCGTGCCCAACGGGCTAATCACCAAAGTTTATCCTTACGAGGAACATAAGGCTGCGATCAATTATGATATACTTCAGGATCCCAAGACCAGGGATGAGGCCTTAAGGGCCATAGAAGACAGGAAAATGTATTTTGCCGGTCCGCTTGAATTAAAACAGGGTGGCCTGGCGATCGTGGGGCGTTTGCCGGTATTTATTGAGAATAAGTTTTGGGGTTTTTCCGCCGTTCTTATATACTTCGATAACCTGATAGACCAGAGTGGTATCAAAGACCTGGCAACCGATAAATACAGGTTTCAATTCTCTAAATTAGAAACCGCAACCGGCCAAGAACAGTTCTTCCTGCTTGATGCAGGCACCCTGGACAGGGCATATTCAGAAAAGGTCATACTTCCAGATGGTGACTGGAAGATCTATATTATCCCAGTAGATCCCTATCAGCCTTTTTACGCCGTAGTCCCGGTAGCCTTTTTGATACTTATCTTTTCCGCAGCCATGGGCTGGATCATCTTTAATACCATGAAGCAGCCGGCGATCCTGGCCGCCCAGGTAAAGAAGCAGGCCGGAGACCTCTCCAAAAGCGAATTGCAGTTCAGGACCATCTTCAACCAGGCCGCTATAGGAATGGCGCGTGTAGATTCCAATACCGGGATGATACTTGAGACCAATAACCGTTTCCAGGATTTGCTTGGCTATACCAACGAAGAACTGGTGCAAATGGATCATACCGATATTTCCTTTCCGGAAGACCGGCAGCATAATGTAGTGCTGATGGAAAAATTAAGGAATAATGAGCTAAGAGAATATAACCTTAAAAAAAGACTGGTTCGTAAAGACGGTGAGATCATCTGGATCAAGCTGAATGTTTCCGCCTTATGGTCTAGAGGAGAAAAAGCCACTTCCCATATTGCGCTGGTGGAAGATATCTCGGCGAGGGTAAAAGCCAAGCGGGAAAGGGAAGAGAATGAAAAACGTTTCAAGTCGTTGGTGGAGCATTCCAGCGAGGTCATCCTGATCATAGATTCCAACGGCAGGACCAGATACGCGTCCCCGTCCCTGGAGAGGATCACCGGGTATAAAGAACTGCAAATCGCGGAAAATGAAATCTTCTCACTGGTTCACCCCGAAGATTCACGACAGGTGATCGAAAAATTCAAGGAATCAAGGAATAATCCTGGAGTACCTGTCTCGGGTATTAATACCCGTATCTATACCCGGTCTATGGAGTCGCTTTGGGTGGAAGTTACCCTTACCAACCTGTCCCATGAGAACAGTATAGGTGGATATGTGGTTAACTTCAGGGATGTGACTGCCAAGCGCGAAGCCGAACTGAACCTTATAAAATCCTATGATTTTGTAATGGAGCAGAACAAACGGCTGCTAAATTTTGCTTACATAGTTTCACATAACCTGAGATCTCACTCCAGTAATTTTGAGTCTATCCTAGAGTTGTATGATTCTGAAGATTCTGCTGAGGAACGACAAAATTATATTTCCTTATTACAGAATGTTTCAGATAACCTTAACCAGTCGCTGCATGACCTTAACGAAGTGGTAAGCATCAATAACAATCTCGATATTAATGTAGAAATGCTTAGCGTTTCAGAATTTCTGGCAAATACGCTCGATGTCCTCAAGCTACAGATCAAGAAGAAAGGGGCCAAGGTGATTAACAATGTTCCCGCAGAGATGCGCGTGCTATTCAATTCCTCTTATCTGGAAAGTATCCTGCTTAATTTCCTCACCAATGCCTTAAGGTATAGTTCCCCGGAAAGAATTCCAGAGATAGAGCTGGTGGGATATTATCAGGGTTCCAACTGGGTGCTGGAGATTAGGGACAACGGAATAGGAATAGACCTTGAGCATCATGGGGATAAGGTATTCGGACTTTATAAAACATTTACCAGTAGAAAAGATTCCCGCGGAGTAGGCTTATTCATCACCAAGAACCAGGTGAACGCCATGGGTGGCGATGTGTCGGTGGAAAGCACCCCCGGGGTTGGTACCACGTTTAAAGTGATTTTTAAATGAAGAAGAACAGCATATGGGTAATAGATGATGATCAGATCTACCAAATGATCATAAAAAAACTTATAAAAAGAGCTGATGTTTTTGAAGAGCAGTCATACTATAAATGTACGTACCAGGTATTTGAAGACCTGGAGAATTCTGAAATTTTCTTACCAGATATAATCCTTTTGGACATCAATATGCCGGGAATGGATGGCTGGCAGTTTATAGAAAAACTGCGATCTGCATATCCAGACCTGTTAACCAGGACCAGTATTTACATCGTTTCTTCTTCTATTGCATATTCAGATAAGGAGAGAGCAGAGAAAATCCCGGAGATTATTTCCTTTTTATCAAAACCAATAACGGTAGAAAACTTAAGGGAGATTGCAGAGGTTGCCAATAAAAAAACCCGGTGTGGGAACCAGGTTTAGATTGTAATTAGTTAGTACTGAAATTGTATTCTAAGCCGCAGAGGTTACTTCGTAATGATTAAGTAAACTCTGGTAAAAGAAAATGCTTTTATCATCTTTTTTAAGACAGGATTTTAAGAATCGTTCTATATCCTGACATTCGAAAGTGATCTGGGTATATTTATTCTGGCCTACAGGAAGTTTAAGATCTATGGTCTGTTCCTGATAATCTATTTGAACATGCTTAGCTTCAAAGTATCTTTTTACAAGAGCCTGGTGAAACATTTGAAAATTTGACTTTTCAATATTCTTGTTTATAATACTGTAAGAGATGAGATTCTTAACCTGGTCAATTATCTCGGGCGTAGTAGTTGTGTTCATACTCAATTGTTCATCATTATCGACTCGGCTAAATTACTAATAGACAGCATAAAAGCTGTTAAGAAAAGTCTAATTAATGACTGCTTAATATATTTTTAACTTCGATAAAGATTCTTTAAGAAGCCCTTTAGATTATAGATCCAGGATAATGGGGGAATGCATGATTCTCAGGCGTTCATCAAGAATCGATAAGTTAAAATATTTGGTTTCTGAACGTTTTGTAAAGCCAGAAGCATAGTGAATGTGTCCAAACAAATGGTAAATTGGTTGAACAACTGGTAAGGTTTTTAATAATTCTTCACACCCCAGATGAATTCCGCTTCCAATTTCATCCAGAATTCCGAAAGGTGGAGTATGGGTGATCAAAACCTGAGTTTCTTCCGGGATCATCTCCCAGTGTTTCCTGATCTCCCTGCCTCTTTCCCGGTTAAATGCCCAGTTATCTAATCCGGGGGTGACCGGAGATCCCCAAAATTTAATTCCATCTATTTCAATCCCCCGGTCTAATAACAGGTCTATGTTCTTTGGAATATTGCTAAGGTTTTCTGCTTTTTCAAAGTAGAAATCATGATTTCCTGGTACCAGGATCTTGTGTTCATGGGGCTGGGAAGAAAACCATTTTAGAAACCCTGCGGTTTCATTCCTTGTGCCACCGTCTGTGCAATCCCCGGCATGTATTAGAACATCTCCATTTGGAATAGGGATTTCATTATGTCTGTTATGGGTGTCTGCCAGGCAAATAAGCCTCATAGCTTTTGATTGAATAGGTTGACAAATTAAATAAAAAAATCCGTTGAGGTCGTCAACGGATCTTAATCAATAGTCCTTTAAAATTATTCTTCTTTTTCATCGGCCTGTAATTCTACCAGGCTTTTATCTGCGGGTAATATCTTATTAATGGTTTTAAGCATACCAAAAGCAATAATTGCTGCGGTAACGGCAAAAAAGACAAACTTCACCAGTAAACTTTCGCTCACTACCAAACTGTAAAAACCAAGGAAAATCTCGGTGATCACGAATAAAATCTTTATGCCAACTTTTAAAAACATTTCTTCTTTGGAATTTGTTCAAATATAACATCCAAAAACCGGACCAGGAAAGTAAAAAATTAAGTTTGACAGAAATTTAACTTTGGTAACTTCTGGGTCACAAACTTTTAAGTTAAAAATTCTTAAACCGGGCGTGGGAAGTCTCCTTAATTGTAAATTGGATTTTAGAAATACAATGAATCTTGAAGAAAACTACTAAACCCGCAGTTGGAATTTTAATTGGAATTGGCCTTCTGGCAATAGGTCTTCTTTTCCTAAATAATTACCTGGAAAAAAGAATTAAAACCGGTATAGAAGACAACCTCAAAAAAGCTCGAGTGACCTTTGAAAAGGTCGACGTGAAATTACTTGATCGTAAAGCCGAAATAATTAATCCCTTTGCAGAAATCAAAGGTAAAACACTAAAGGTTGATACGATAAAACTTAATGATATCCATATTTGGGATTATATCACCAAAAAGGATATCGTTGTGGGAGAACTCAGGATCTCTAAACCTGTAGTGAAGTTCTACGATTTTAAAAAGGGTTCTAAGGATTCTGTAAAGACAGATGCATCAGGTGAATCTTCTCGTTTCAAAAATAAGATCCTGATTAAAAAGGTCAACGTGAATAGAGGTAGTTTTGAAATCTTTGAGAAGGATAGCAGCAATCACAGGCTTTTCGCTGATATTAAAACCGTTAAAATGGAGCAGGTGCGTATCAATGCCCAAACTCTTAAAGAGACCATTCCATTTAATTATGACCTTATCCTGCTAAACGCCGACAGTCTTTTTTATGATCTTAACGAACAGCATGAAATGGCGGTTGGTGATCTCGAAATTGATAATAATAAGGTGAGCATTACAGATCTAAAGATCATTCCCAAATATTCTAAACAGGAGTTTCAGAAGAATATAAATAAAGAGAAGGACAGGTATGAGCTTTCTATAGATACAATTCTTTTAAGTGATCTAAACTGGTCAGTACAAAACGATTCTCTCAAATTTGAAAATCCGTATACCGAAATCAATCGGGCCGATTTCAGAATTTACCGCGATAAACTGCAGCCAGACGATAATAGCTTTAAGCCCATGTATAGCGAAATGATCAGGAAAATGCCTATCCTGATTCAGTTTGATTCTATCCGGGTTATAAATAGTTTTTTAAAGTACGAAGAAAAAATCCATGAAGGTCGCGAGTATGGGATGGTGGAATTTTCAGATCTAAATATTGGAGTTAAAAATTTCATCAATATTGGTTTAGACAGGAAGGATTTTCCAAAAACCCGGGTGGTATCCAATTCCAAATTTATGAAAGGAGCTCCTTTACATATAGACTGGCAGTTTGATATAAGTGATCGTTCAGATCAATTTCAGATCTCCGGAGATATGGGAAGACTCTCCGCGGCACAGATGAATGCGTTTTTTAAAGCCGGGATGAATATTGAAGCTTCCGGGGAGATCCTAAAAATGTACTTCAATTTTTACGGAAATGAAAATAAGGCTCAGGGTGAGATGAGGCTTGAATACAAAGACTTTAAGGTTGAAGTACTAAGAAAAGACGGGGAAAGTAAGAATAAAATAATTTCTGGTCTGGCCAATCTTATAGTGCGCAGTAAGGCGGTGAATAAGGAAGCGAATTATAAAGAGATTAGCTACACCAGGGATACCACCAAATCTTTCTGGAATTATCTGTGGAATCTTATTAAGAACGGAGCTCTTAAGTCCTTTCTCTAAATCTTGAAGGTTACCACGGGCCTTTTGGAGTGATTCACGAGGTCCTCACTGATGCTTCCGTTAAAGAAATGCGCGATACCTTTTCGTCCGTGCGTGGCAATACCTATGAGGCCGGCATTTATCTTATTGCCAAAATTGATAATGCCCTGCTCTACACTTATATCGTTGAATATATGCACCTCATGAACCTTAGGTCCAAGATCGCCAATAAACTCCTCAATTCTATTATGTGCTTCCTTGCTGGTTACAAAATCATTGGGTGTATTGATAAAGAGCAGGTGTAATTTGGCTCCCAGAGTTTCGGCAAAATTGATGGCCTTTCTCAGAACTTTTTTATGAGATTCATTGGCATCGGTAGCGAAGACAAATTTATCTATTTCAAACTCTGGGATCTCGTTCTTGATCACCAGGACAGGGATCTCTGAATGTCTTACCACCTTCTCTGTATTAGATCCTATAAACATTTCCTGGAAGCCACTGGTGCCATGAGAACCCATAACAATAAGGTCGCACTTTTTCTCTTTACCTATCTCCATGATTCCATCAAATGCACGATGAAATTCTACCGTTTCGTGTACCTTAATACCTTTGAGGTAAGGCTCTTTCATGAGTTTGTTAAAACGCTGATGGGCCAGTTTCATAAAGAATATGGCTTCGGGAAGATTCTGGCTGCTACCGCCTACAGGATCAATTAACTGTAAAGGTAATTCCAGCATATGAAGCAAATAGATCTCTCCGTCAAATCTCTTCGCGAGCTGGGCGGCAACTTTTAGCGCGATTTCAGCCTGGTCGCTGAAATCGGTAGGGACTAGGATATTTTTCATGATTGAAGTTAAATAGTTGGTAATTAAAGTATTATTAAATTTACAAAGAATATTT
>JBFIMP010000125.1:0-7365 GCA_041611635.1 Christiangramia sp. | reverse complement strand
CCCGTATTTGATCTTCTTCTGGAAGAAGTAATGCCTGAAGTGGTCCTCTTTGACCGGTTTATGATGGAGGAACAATTTGGGTGGAGAGTGGATAAGATATGTCCCAAGGCTGTAAAAATACTGGATACTGAAGATCTGCATTTTCTACGAAATGCCAGGCAACAGGCATTCAAAGATAAAAGTAAGGCTGAAGATATCTACAAAAATTCAGACCTGGCAAAAAGAGAGATTGCTGCTATTTACAGAAGCGACATCAGTTTGATAATATCAGAACCTGAAGTAGAATTGCTTAGATCAGAATTTTTAATACCAGATAACATTCTTTTCTACCTACCCTTCATGCTTTATCCTATTACAAAAAAAGAGCAGAAAGAACTTCCAGGTTTTGCAGACAGAAAAGATTTCATAAGTATCGGCAACTTTCTTCATGAGCCTAACTGGAACGCTGTTTTGTTTTTAAAAGAAAAGATCTGGCCAGAAATACGCAAACAAATTCCAGCCGCTAAAATGAATATTTATGGAGCTTATTCTTCTCAAAAAGTATTAAACCTGCACAATCCAAAAGAGAATTTCCTGGTTCATGGATGGGCTGAAGATGCTAATCTGGTTATGAAAAACGCTAGGCTTTGCCTTGCTCCTATTCAGTTTGGTGCCGGGCTCAAGGGAAAACTGGTAGAGGCAATGAAAAATGGAACACCCTCTGTTACCACTTCATTTGGAGCAGAAGGAATTTCAGTTGAAAATAAATGGAATGGATATATTACCAGCAGTGTGGAGGATTTTATTCGTAGCTCAATAGAGCTATACCATAACGAAGAGTTATGGCTCGAAAAACAAAATACGGGCTTTGAGATTTACAATCAAAGATTCAATCTAAATTCACTTCAGGAAAGATTCAGGAAGGTCCTAACCCTCCTAAAGATGGATCTGGAAAAACATAGAAATGCAAATTTCACCGGGAAGATGTTGAAACACCATCTGCATAAAAGCACTTATTTTATGTCGAGGTTCATTGAAGAAAAGAACAGGAATAAAAACTAAAAAACCACCGGTGGCATTACCTCCCGGCGGTTTTCACTACACAAAAATAAAAGTTTAACTCAACATTTAAACACAATTTTAAAGAGATCGAACTCCTTTAATACTAAAAAGTTTCTCATTCAGTTTTTGCAAAACTTCAATTTTATTCCTGGTATCTACCAGTAGAGAAATATTATTATTGCTCCCTCCGTAAGAAATCATCCTCACCGGGACATCCTGCAGAATTTCGAACAACCTGGAGGTTCCACGATCTTCAATAAGGCCCTCACCAACTACACATATAATACTGTGGTTAGCATCCATGCTTATCTCACCGTAACTTTCCAGCTCTGCCAGAATATTTTCCAGATTAGTACAGTCATCTATAGTAAGGGAGATTGCGATCTCTGAGGTAGTGATCATATCGATCGCTGTTTCGTATTTATCGAATATCTCAAAGATCTTTTTCAGAAAACCATGAGCCATTAACATCCTGTTGGACTTAATCTTTATAGCGGTAATTCCGTCCTTTGCAGAAATAGCCTTTAATCCTTTTTTTTCGGCAATAGCACTAATGCAAGTCCCCGTAGCTTCTGGTGTAAATGTATTTTTAAGATATACCGGGATGTTCTTCCCAATAACAGGTGAGATCGTTTGAGGATGAAGGATCTTTGCTCCAAAATAGGCCAGCTCGGCGGCTTCTTCAAAACTTAACTGAGATACGGGATGAGTGTTTTCCACATATCTTGGATCATTATTATGTAATCCGCTAATATCTGTCCAGATCTGAATTTCAGAAGCCCTGATCGCAGCACCAAGTATGGTTGCGGTATAATCGCTACCACCTCTTTTTAGTGTGCTTATTTCATTTTGCGCATCCAGTCTTACAAATCCCTGCGTGATAAGAATATCATTTTGTGCTGAAACTTTTAAACTATCATTCAGCAATTCACCTATATGCAAGGTATCAGGGTTTTCCAGGTTATTAATATGCATGAAATTCTTTGCATCCAGCAAGGTGTTTTGAATTCCTTCAAATTCTAAATAAGAACTAAAGATAAAGGTCAGTAGACTTTCACCTGTCGTCAAAATCCTTGCATCTGTATTTTTATTCCACTCGCTATTACAGGTTTGTTCAAGTTGTGTAATTTGAGCTTCTATAGTTTCTTTCACTGAAGAACTGAAAGCTGCATCGGTAATAAGTTCATCAATTAATCCAAAATGCTTTAATCTAAGTTCATTTATCTTTTCTGAATTTGTAGAAAAAACACCTTTTTTTACCTGTTCTGAAATTTCAACCAGCATATTGGTAACTCCAGACATCGCCGATAGCACTAATAGTTTACTGCCCGGTTGATTCAGAACAATTTCCCTTACATTTCTGATACCTGCGGCAGAGCCTACAGATGTACCACCAAATTTTAAAACCTTCATATCTATTCAATTCAGGCTGCATAGGTATTATTTAAGGGGAGCGATTCAAAAATTATATTTCATTTTATATACATTTGCACAAAATGTTTAATAATAAACAATGAAGACCATTACCACCTGTGTACACGATATAATAAGGCATCAGCCATTCCTGGACGATGCCATAGCTCGAGATATTGTAAACTTTAGTGGCCTGGCAGCAGATATTCAGCCCCAGGTAGAAAAGGAAATGCGAAAACCGGTGAAGCAGGGAAGCATCATCATGGCTTTAAGAAGGTATGCTCCCAGCAGAACAAAGGTAAACATGCAGAGTTTACGCGAACTAGGTGATATCATTGTTAGATCTGGAATTACAGAATATACTTTTCTTAATTCAAAAACCATTATTTCGAACAAAGCTAAATTACTGGAAGCGGTAAAAGACCAGACAGGAGTTTATCTTAATTACTCCAGCAACTATCAGGAGAGTAATATCCTGGTCTCATCGTCGTTGACAGACCTGGTGGAGAAATGCTTTAGAAATGAAGTCAGGGTTTCTGTCAAAGAAGAATTATCCTCCATTACCATTGCATTACCAAAGAATAGTTCGCAAACAGTGGGCTTGTATTTTTATATATTCAAACTACTGGCCTATGAAGGCATTCCTGTTTTTGAGATGATCTCAACTTCCAACTATTTTGCCCTGTTCCTAGAGAAGGAGTATATAAATAAAGCATTTTTGCTCATGAACGAGATTAAGCAATAATTACCAGTATTCGTAATAAACACCAGTCATGGCTACCACCGTAGCAACAATAATGACCGTAATTGCGACATAGATCACCCTGTTATTAATCTGCCTGGCAGCCCTTAAAAATTCGATCTCCGATTTCCTCTCTGGATTATTTCGGGTTCGCATAGTAATTCATTTTCCGAACGAGATTTTCAATATACTAAAAATCAATAGTTTAAAACAAAGTCCCTTCAAAGTTTTCATTACCAATAGTAAAACTGAAACAACAGCCTTGGTTTTTTAAACTTCAGACTTAGGTTTAAAGTCTCTATAGAGCGGTATTATTGGGTAAGGTGTAAATAATAGACGCTGGCGGTGAGTATTTTGGTATATAATTTTATTTATAATCCTATAGATACACCTGGTATATCCAGATTTAAATTAATTATAATCTCTTATAAGATTTGCCCATTCCATACTTTTCAAAGTCCTTACCAGGATAGGGTCTACCTTCTTTAATAATTTTGAATCTTTGGGAAAAGCGTAACTATAGTAGTCTTTTTTAAGGCTTTGACCCAGGATCTCAAGCTCATCTGAAAGGTCTAGTCTATCGATTTCAAATTTAAGAATAGGCTCATCATATACAAAAAGCGTTGTTTTTTCGTTCTTAACAGCCTCTAATCCTTCCAGACCATTACTTACCAGGTTATTCTCTACATTGTATAGGTCTAATAGTTCCTGGGAGCTCGAGCTTTTTACCGTAGTCACATCAAATCTCTCTAAGTCCTGGATATTGGTGATCTCTTCGTTGATGCTCTTCACAGTTAAAGACGATGCTATGCCTGCAGTAAAGCTAGAGATGATAATCACAGCCATGAACATCCAGATCACGCCTATGACCCTTCCTCCGGTTGTTTTTGGTGACTTATCTCCATATCCTACGGTTGTCATGGTTACAGCACTCCACCAGAAACCTTGCATAATTCCTCTAAAATTTCCACCGAATTCCTCTTTATTCTTTTTCCTCTCAAAAGCCCAGACAAGAACACCAAAGATCAAAATTACCAATAGCAGCAAGCTAATAATAGAAAAGAAATCCCAACTAAAGAAGTTTTTTAGATGCTTTAAAAATTTGGATTCCTTCCTTTTTACAACACTGGTGTGGGAAATAAAATAAGGTTGAGAGAACTCCATCCTTTTCATACGGTTATCTGTTACCGTGATAGGATTTATACTAAGATCTACTTCGTTATTCTCTATACCATCAAGCAGACTTGCAAGGTTTTCGTATTCCTTAAACTCATAAGATGCCTGTAATTGTTCGTTCACCATCTTCCAGAAGGTAATGCTCAAGCCAGAATATCCATTTGGTTTTTTTTCAACAAAGGGAGGAGTTTCCGTAACACCTATGATAAGTTTTTTATTTGACTGAGGTGAATCGGGTTCCTGGGAAAAGATTTGAAATGAACAAACAAGGCTAAGTATATAGATTAAGGTTTGTTGGTGTAATGCCATTTATAGATATTTATTTATCGAATATAATAAACATCATTTAATAGGCTTAATACGAAATGGAGTCTTTGTGAAAGATATAAGCGATATTGAGTTTCTTCCGGCCAAACTTTCTGGCAGCTTCCACGTTGTTACCCATATAAATATCAATTCTATTTCTCCAGCGGTAATGCATTTTATCCTTGACTAAAAAAATACTGTCGAAACCTTCAATTTTGATCCTGGCATTATGATTTAATCCCATTTTCATAAGATCGCGGGAAACTGCTACCGCCTTCATACCGGGTTTTAGCGTATCGCCCCAGGCAGTGATGCGCGGGTGCCCTTCTGTCTGGTTTTCTACAGAATTATATGCTGTTGCCGTAACACAAATGGTATCCCAATCTAAATCACTATCCTTAAGGTTCCTGTTTTTGCAAGAGCTAAAAATTAGAATGAATACCAAAATTACAGGTATGTGAAGAAGTTTTTGAGTTTTTAATAATGCTGAAAGTTTATAAATATTCATATTAGTTTATAAGGTGAAACCATCGGGATAATCCCTTTTTACAAACTGGTTAGCCTCATCGAAGTTAGTAACTTTCATATTCTGAGCATCCCAGGTCATCTTTATATCGCGGCCCGGGTAATAAACTTGCTCCTCTCCCTTTTCATTTTTCCTGGTCTTCCTGATATCATAACCCCTGATGGCCAGGTTTGCAATTAGTAAAGACTCTGTAAGTGGGCCAGCTATTTCAAATGGAGAACTTAGAGTTTTTTCACCGTAGCCGGCTATAGCCGCTTCCACCCACTGCGCATAGTGACCAGACATTCCACCTTCTACCCTGGCATATTTCTTAGGAACATTAATTTCATCTGTTTTGGAGGTTGGCAACAAACGCGGATTCAATCCATAAGTGCCGCACATCATTTTACCTTTAGATCCTATAATAAGTGCTCCATTACCTCCATCTCCAAAGGTCTCTTCAGGACCCAGTTCCTCAGGACGCATAGGCTTTATACCTCCATCCATCCAATGCAGGGTAATATTTTTAGGATCTTCATTCTTTCCTTCAAAATTCATGATCACATGACTGGATGGCGGACAACTTTCTGGAAAGTAACCTCTTTGGAATTCATCTACGTACACGCTTCCCACACTACATTGAACATCTTTAGGATATTTAAGATCCAGAACGCTAAAAGCTGGCTCTATTAAATGGCATCCCATGTCTCCCAGTGCGCCTGTACCATAATCCCACCAGCCCCGCCAGTTAAAGGGCACAAGTCCGTCCACATATTCTTTATAAGGAGCTGTTCCCAGCCATAATTTCCAGTCTAATTCCGGTGGTATAGCAGAGGTAGTTTTTGGCCAGGAAATTCCTTGTGGCCAAACCGGCCTGTTGGTCCAGACATAAACTTCATCGACTTCACCTATGATTCCGGCATCGTACCATTCTTTCATCATTCGCACACCATCACCTGATGCGCCCTGGTTTCCCATTTGAGTCACTACCTTGTATTTTCGGGCTGCCTCTGTAAGTATCCTGGCTTCATAGATATCGTGGGTCAAAGGTTTTTGTACATAGACATGTTTACCGCGTTCCATGGCTCCCATGGCCTGCACTGCATGATTATGATCTGGTGTTGAGACACAAACCGCATCAAAATTCCTGGATTCTTTATCAAACAACTCCCGGTAATCTTTAAAGTATTTGGCTTTGGGAAATCGTTTTCTGGAAGCAGCTGCCCGGCGATCGTCTACATCGCACAAAAAAGCTATTTCAGCCTTACCGCTTTCGTAAAAACTTGTAAGATCTGACTCTCCTTTACCTCCTACTCCAATACCGGCGATTAATAATTTATCGCTAGGTGCAGTAAATCCTGGCCCTCCAAGGACATGTCTGGGCACAATCATAAAACCTGTCGCTGCGATAGCCGACTTTTTCATGAAGTTTCTACGGGATTCCTTGCTTATTTTATTATTCTTTGGTTTCATAGAGGAGTAAGTTAGTTTGACAGATTTGAGGTGTAATTCATTGAATATATAACCCAATTTACTGAAAATATGACAAAATGTGTCATCATCGGATATTCTGTCGGGTTATTTGGCCTTCGGCAGGGTACTTGCACCTTAACTGGTAAATGGCTGAAAATTAGTTTATAGCCGAAATTAAAATTGAAAAAATACTTTTTATGAGTCAAGTTAAGCAAAATGACGCCGTTAAGGTACATTACACAGGAAAATTAGAAGACGGTCAGGTTTTCGATAGCTCAGTAGAGCGTGGAGAACCTATAGAGTTTACTTTAGGACAGGGTCAACTAATTCCAGGTTTTGAAGAAGGTCTTATCGGTATGGAAGTTAACGAGAAAAAAACTATCAATATACCAAAGGAAGAAGCTTACGGAGAACCTAAAGCAGAGCTTATTCAGGAAGTTGAAAAAAGTCAGCTCCCAGAAGAACTTAAGCCAGAAGTTGGAATGCCATTAGTTTCTAAAGGACCTGATGGCCGTGAGATCAATCTTGTGGTAACAGAAGTGAAAGATGAAAGTATCGTTGTAGATGCTAACCATCCATTAGCTGGTAAAGATCTTGTTTTTGATCTTGAAGTTGTTGAGATCAAGTAATCATCACATATAGAAAATTAAAAAGCCTGAAAGTTTTACTTTCGGGCTTTTTTTATTAATGGCCTTATTGGTTAAGGTTT
>JBFIMP010000124.1:0-7551 GCA_041611635.1 Christiangramia sp. | reverse complement strand
TCTCCTACATAAAATAGGTTAACCCCGGTATACCATTTTTCGGTGATCTGGTAATCGGCATTCAGGCTTGCCTTCATGGTAGGTAAGTTCCAGGCTTCTGGCTGTTCATCTGTATTATAATCGAAGAATTCCCCATTGATACCCAATCTGAAATTTCGGTTCACGTCAACATTCAACTCCGCATAAAAAGAAAGTGTCTTAACATCATCGTAGACCACATCAAAACTATTCCCATAGGTATAAGGCTCCCCCTCTAAAGTTGAGGCCTCATAATTTCTTTTGAAGAGGGCTTTATTGAACTGCGACTGATAGCTCGCCCTTGCGTTATAAGAAACGGCATTGCTCAGTTTACCTTTACCTCCAAGGTATCCTTTATACTCGTTATCTGTAGGCTGTATCAATAAAGTTGGAGAAACATATGGGTTCTCCTGGTAGAAATTATAATAGGTATTTTGCTGCAGATCACCATCTACTCCGGCATAGGCTGTAAAATAATCGCCTGCCAGCCTGTAACTGGCAGAGACCTGCGGATAGATATAAAAACTTCCATCGCTATTTTCCACATCCATACCATACACGAAATTCACCCCTAGGTTGATGCTAAGATCATCTCTTAAAATTAGCAGACTAGGAGCCGCACTAAAGTTCATAAAGGTGTAATCGTTACCATTATTCATATCATATGTTCTATCAAAAACACCATTAACAATATCGGCTTCCATTTTTGTCGAGATCAATTCTTCTGCGATCTTGAATTCGAATAGGCCTTCAGCATTAAAATGATTTTCAGCAGTGCTGTAAGAATCACCAGAATGTCGAAAACGCGCCTTAGCACTATCAAAGAAGGAATCATACAATTCTATTTCACTCCCTAAATAAACCGAATAATAATTCTGGGCAGGGTCTATATTAGACAGTTCCTCATCGGTTAAAATAACAGTTTCTGGAAGCCCATACCAGTTGAACAACTGGTGTTCTCCTCCTACTTCGGCTTTCCACGAAAGGTCTCGATTCCTGGTGTTATAGTTCAGGTTAAGTTCGGTATCATAGAATTTGTCATCTAAACGAACCTCTTCGATCCCTCCCTGGGAAGAATTATGAGTTAGGAATATCCCGAAATTACTGCTTCGGTCAATTTCCAGGTTAGAATAGAATTCTGCGAGCACGTTCGAATAATTGCCAAAACCAAGAGTCGCATAATTGTCATATACCTTTGGCGGTCTTACTCTTTCTACAGTTGTCGCTCTTCCCTTTACCGGAGTAAATGTGGAAGCTACCGGCACCGAAAAAATCGAATACTGCACCGGCTTCTTCTGTAAGCTTACCGAATCGCTTCTACTGGGTGTTTCCCTGATTTTATTTGCATCTCTTACCGAAGGTGTATATGGTTTGACTACGGTTACTTTTTCGCTCCCAATAGGATCCTGGGCATGTAGGACCCCACTAAATATGAACAGACTAAAAAACAGACTTTTCTTGATTGCTTTAAATTGCATATAGCAGTGAATCTATTAGGTTAAGTTTAGTTATTTGTTTCTACGGAAGAATTGGTCTTTGCTTCCTGGGCTTTGATCCTTGATAACTCAGCCTGGGCTTCTTTTACCACGTCTGGATACTTCTGAAAGTTCTTGGTAACGTTCTCCAGAATATAGGTTGCCTGGTAGGCATCATCAAGAGCATAAAAATTCTTTGCCATTAAAACAAGTCCTTTTGCTCCCCATAATTTATATCCTGAAAAATCCTTGGCCAGGATCTGTACGGCTGCATTTGAGGCTTCGTAATTTCCATCTTTATGCTTGAAATAAGCATCGTAATAAAGAGCTTCAGCGCCAAGTTCCCCGGTAGCGGTTTTCTGTACTTCTTTATAGGCTGAACGAGCTTTAGTATCATTCCCTGATTTTATTGCAGCTCTGGCCACCATGATCCTGGCGTCATTTCTTGCTGCAGTTTCAGCGCTGGAATTGTTTAACACCTTCTCGGCGTACGCGTTCGCTTTATTGAAGTTTCCGGTCTCATAATATGATTTCATCAGGTTCTGCTGGGCGAATACCACGTTCTGGTCATTATCTGCCTGTACTTCCAGTTTTTCAAGTAAAGGAAGAGCCTGGGCATAATCGTTCTTTTTCAGGTAGATCTCAGATAATCTAGCCAGGGCCTGTTCACTAAATTCATTCTTAGGTTTCGAAGTTACATAGCGATAATGCGGGATAGACCTGTCTACATTTCCATTTCTGTAATACAGTTGTGCCAGGTAGAAATTGGCATTTATTGAATGAATTCCATTAGGGAAATTCTGAATATATTTCTCCAGATTGGCGATGGCCTTTTCGGTATTATTGTTCAGATATTGATTTTCTGCAGCTTCGTAGGTAGTGTTGTCAAGATCCGCATCACTTACTTCCACGAAATCTATATTTCTTACCCAGCTGGCATATTCATCTGTTCTTCCCAGGTCTACATATACGTTTCTTGCAGTTGAAACCGCCTGCCTGGCTTCCGGAGTATTTGGATATTCGGCAACCACTTTTCTTAAGCGTTCCAGCGCTTTATTACTATCATTATTATTATAATAAATTAATCCCTGTCTCAACATTGCTTTTGGTACAAGGGCACTTTCTGGCACCTCACGGATCAATCGATTATATAATTCGATACCCTGGCTAACATTGTTTGCCGCCACGTAGGTATTTCCCAGTTCATACATCGCATCATCGCGGTAAGGTGAACGCGGATATTTTCTTGTAAAACTGCTTAGCTCCTCGATCTTGGTATCGTTCCTATCTACAAAGCCATAGCTTATCGCTTTCTGGAAGGCGGCGTAATCTGCATTGCTCACCCCATTATCTATAGCTTTTTGATAAGCCTCCATAGCCGGCCAGTACTGGCTGGTTACGTAATAAGTATCTCCAAGTCTCAGGTATGCATCATTTTTCTTAGCGCCTTCAGCATTAGGGCTGGAGGTATAGGATTTAAAATAATTTACCGCCTGGGAATAATCGTTCTTTTTGAAATAAGCGTAGCCAATATTATAATCCAGGTCGTCGTATTCCTCGGTCTTCTTAGCTGCGCTCATTCCTTTAAACTCGCGGTATCCAAGGATCGCATCCTCCATTCTATTAATGCTGTATTCACTTTCAGCTTTCCAGAAGGTGGCTTTTGCCGTGATATCCTGGTCACGGGGTTCTTTTAAAGCTTTATCGAAATTCTGTATCGCAGCTTCATAATCACCTTCTTCAAAAAGTTCAAGCCCATAGTAGTATGCTACTTTTTGGTAAGCTTGTTTATCGCTGAAATTTCTGTTATTTTCAAGTAATCTCATCGCCTCTTCATAATTCTTTGAAGTGATGAAGGAGTCTATCAAAAGACTTTCCATCGCCTGCCTGTTATCAGACTCCGGATATTTGTTCAAATAATTGATCAAAACCTGGGAAGGACTCTCATAAGAGTTTCCTATCTCGTAACTCAGCTTGGCGTAATTGTAAAGGGCATCTTCCTGTATCTTCGCGTCGAACTCCATCTCGCTGGCATTCTTAAAGGCATTCAAAGCCTGTTGTTTCTGTCCAGATTCAAGGTAAGATTGCGCCAGGTGATAATAAGCATTCTGGGCGATGGCATTTTTACCATCTACAATTTTATTGAATTCATTGATCGCTGCTTCATAATTCCCTTGCTTATAATAAGCATAACCTAACTGGTAATAATCTGTATTGTTCCATTTCCCGCGCAATCCGTTATACCCTTTCAAATAAGGAATGGCTTCTTCATATTTTCCTAGATTGAAATAACTCTCCCCTATGATCTTGTTAAGCTGAGGAATTTCCTGGCGGTTAGCTTTTGGAAGTTGTTCCAGCCCCTGCTCTATGGCTTTTTCAAAATTCCCGAGTTTAAAATTCATATCGGCCTGGAAATAGGAAAGATCTTCGGTATAACGATCGTTACCCTTTACTTCTTCAAAATACTCATTGGCTTCTTCATAATCATCACCTTCATAAGCGATATATCCTAAATAGTATTTCGCCTGCGCGCCATATTCTTTTGAATCGCGAACCCTGTTCAGGTATGTTTGAGCCTCTTCGAACTGGTTTGCCCTGAAATAGGCATAACCATTGTTAAAGTAGTAACGCTCGCGGTCCTTTTTGCTCATGGCCTTTTCGTCTACACGATCATACCATCTCCTGGAAAGGGCATATTTCCCGGTTTGAAAATAATAGTCGGCCACATCAAGATATGCCGAATTGGTCTTGGTACTCGTAGGATATCTGGTCACGAAATTCTCCATCAATCGGTCTGCTCCGGGCTGATTCATCCTAACCGCCGCGTTGGCGATATAATAAGACGCATCACCTTTGATCTTTTCATCATCGGTTTGATCCTTCACCTCATCAAAAAGGTTCTGGGCAGCTAAATACTGTTCATTATTATATAACTCCAGAGCGCGATTAAAGTCTACCAGCTCATGGGTATACGCCGCCGTCTGCTGGCAAACAGCAGAAAATGAGATAGATATAAAAAGGACCAGCAGGTAAGCTCTTTTAAGTGTCATTTAAGGTGTTTTAGATTGGAATTCAAAGATAATTTAAAGCTTGCTTCTATAACGGCGATTAAGTTCTATAATTATGTTAATGAAAAAAAAAGTATGTAAGCGCCTTTTGAAAAATGTATATTTGAATGCCCTTAAAGGCTAATTCGATACCTGGTTTAGATATGTCGCGAGGCAATAATATGAAAATCAGGACGATTGATTTAAAGAAAAAATAATTCAGTACAATACACCAAATCAATAATTTCATGTCTCAACCTGTTCTGGAATTAAAAAACGCAGCAATCTACCAGCGCGAAAGCCTTATTTTATCTGAAGTGGATGTAAAAGTGAACAAAGGTGATTTTGTTTACCTTATAGGGAAGACCGGAACAGGGAAAAGCAGTTTTATGAAAACCCTTTACGGTGACCTTCCCTTAACCGAAGGTGAGGGGCATATTGTAGATTTTAACCTAAGAACTTTAAAGGAGAAAGACATTCCTTACCTACGCCGTAAACTGGGTGTGGTATTCCAGGATTTCAAATTGCTTACAGACAGGAATATAAAGGACAACCTGCTTTTTGTACTTAAAGCAACCGGCTGGAAAGACAAAAAAGCAATGGACAGCAAAATTGATGAAGTTCTTGATAAAGTGGGTATGAAAACCAAGGGTTTTAAATATCCCTATCAGCTTTCGGGAGGAGAACAGCAACGTGTGGCCATCGCCCGCGCCCTGCTTAATGATCCTGAACTGATCCTGGCAGATGAACCTACGGGGAACCTGGACCCCCAGACTTCGGTGGAAGTTATGGAAGTATTACAGGAGATCAGTAAAAACGGGAACACCATTTTAATGGCTACCCATGATTATGCCCTGCTGCTAAAGTATCCCTCTAAAACCTTGAAATGCGACGGACAAAGGGTCTTTGAAGTGGTTCAGAAATCGGTGTAATAAAGCCCTACATAATACTGCATCGCTAGGCTCGCAGAAACTATTTGAAAAAACGTCTTTGCGAGAAGCCCGACGTCCTGGCAAAATATAGCATTACTTCATAATCCTTTCTAAAATCCTTCTCTGAAAATTTCATTTTTGATAACTTGTAACTACTTCAAAAAATAAAATGGAAATACTCGGTATAGATATAGGAGGATCTGGGATTAAAGGAGCGGTAGTAGACCTTTATAAAGGCGAACTCATAACTCCCAAACACAGAATTCCTACGCCAAAATCCCGTACCCCAAAAGCGATCTCTAAAAAAGTAAAGGAGATGGTAGATCATTTTGATTATCAAGGCATCGTAGGTTGTGGATTTCCAACGATCATAAAGAAAGGTATCTGTAAGGACGAAGGGAATCTTAGTGAAAAATGGGTAGGATTAAATGTGGAGTCTGAATTCGAAAAAGCCACCGGGTTAAATTTTACGGTAATCAACGATGCTGATGCTGCGGGGCTTGCCGAAGTAAATTACGGTGCCGGCAGGAACGAAGATGGTTTTGTATTAATGATAACGGTTGGAACCGGATTAGGAAGTGGCGCCTATCTTAATGGTGAATTAATCCCTAATTTCGAACTTGGCCAAACTCCCTATCTGGATTATGAAAAGATAGAAGACTGGGCAGCTTCATCGGCCAAGAAAAAAGAAGATCTTAGCTACAGGGAATGGGCGAAGCGCTTTAACGTCTTCCTTAATTACACTTATTTAATCCTGAACCCCGACCTTATCATCGTAGGCGGTGGAATTTCTAAACACTGGAAGCAATATAAAGACTTCCTGAAGGTAAATACCGAATTAGTACCGGCTGAATTAAGGAACAGGTCTGGTATACTTGGTGCAGCCTATGCCGCAAAAAATAAATACAGCTCCTAGATTTCTTTAAGCTTCCTGTACCTGCTTTCTATTGATGAAAAGGTAATAGATGTTCACACATACGATCGCCACATTCGTGATGATCACCGGCCATGAATCTAACAGAATTCCGTAAGCCACAAAGAAAAGACAGCCAATGCTGTTCACATATCTTAGGGTTACAATGTTTCTCATAAGAAAAGAAAGCAATACAAAAAAAGAAGCCAGGTAGCCTATCCATTCAGTGATAGTAATTCCAAAAATTTCAGTCATGTTATTAGGTCTATTTCATAAAAAAAGCCCGCCTTACGGCAGGCTTCTCGATTATATTAAATTTTATTAGATCGCTTTAGATCTTTTTCTTTCATTTTCAGTTAAAAGAACCTTTCTAAGTCTAAGGAAATGTGGAGTTACCTCTACATATTCATCTTTTTGAATATATTCCAAAGCTTCTTCCAGTGAAAACTTAATTGCGGGAACGATCTTCGCCTTATCGTCTGCCCCAGAAGAACGAACGTTAGAGAGCTTTTTGGTTTTAGTGATATTCACTACCATATCATCCTGTCGTGAATTCTCCCCGATCACCTGACCTTCGTAAATATCCTCACCCGGATCTACAAAGAATTTACCTCTATCCTGAAGTTTATCTATAGAATAAGGAATCGCTTTTCCTTTTTCCATAGAAACTAAAGAACCATTCTGTCTTTCTGGAATTCCTCCTTTTAATGGCTGGTATTCTTTATACCTGTGAGCCATGATCGCTTCACCTGCAGTAGCAGTAAGTAACTGGTTTCTTAAACCAATGATACCTCTTGAAGGAATAAGGAACTGAATGTTCATTCTATCCCCCTTGGCTTCCATACTCAACATCTCACCTTTTCTCATGGTCACCATTTCCACGGCTTTACCGGAAACATCTTCTGGAAGGTCGATAGTAAGTTCCTCAACCGGCTCACATTTTACTCCATCAATTTCCTTAATAATAACCTGTGGCTGACCAATTTGAAGTTCATACCCCTCACGTCTCATCGTCTCGATAAGTACAGATAAGTGAAGTACCCCTCTACCAAATACCATAAATTTATCGGCACTATCAGTCTCCTCCACACGAAGTGCGAGGTTCTTTTCAAGTTCCTTATACAGTCTCTCCTTGATATGTCTTGAGGTCACGAATTTCCCATCTT
>JBFIMP010000123.1:0-7690 GCA_041611635.1 Christiangramia sp. | reverse complement strand
CCCCAGGTCTTCCAGATAATCCAGTTTTTGCATGAGGCCTTCAAAATCTCCAATTCCATCACCGTTACTATCAAAAAAGGCTTTTATATGGAGCTCATAAATTATAGCATCTTTGTACCAGTGATTTTCTTTAGAATTGGATCCTTTTACCATAAGAGAATTTTAAATATTTAAAGATGAGGAGTTAGTCTTTTAAATTTAAAAAATATGTGGTCCCTCAGAGTTAAAAATATACTAAGAATCAGCTCTTCACAGATATAAAATAAAAAAGGCCGGAACAACGTCCGGCCTCTCATGAAAAAGTGTAGGGTATATTACTTTTTCAAGAATTGTTTGTTTAAGATCTCACCTTCTAAAGTATGTAATTTTAAAATATACATCCCAGGGATTAATTGGGAGACATCTACGGTTACTTTGGATAAAGCCCTGGTATAACTCATTTGATCCAAAACCTGACCATTCATATTGTAAATAGTTACAGAACTTATTCTGGAATCTTCTACTTCAACATGAACTTTGTTTACGGCCGGGTTAGGATATAGATCAAAACTTCTGGCTTCACTATTCTCCTCACTCAGGTTTGCAGATTTCGTAGTCTGGGTCTGCTGTCTAGAAGATACCTGGGAACCCTGTAATACCGTAACTTCACTAAAGTCTGCCAGAGTACTGGAGTTTTCAGATCCTGAAGCAGCCCCGATACCTACATAGATTGTGTTTCCTAAAGCTATTCTTGTAGAGGCGATTTCTGTCCAGCTATCCGCAGCATTCCCTATATAAGAAGTAATGATACTTCCAGATCTCACCAGTTTGATAAACTTAGGAATCGCAGTGGATTGAGATTTTGTACTTGCCAATTTGGTTCCGGCAGTCTTCCTGAACTGTAGCTGAACTTCTGCACCTTCAAAATCGGGATTTGCGGTGATGGTTGTAGCCGCCATTTTAGATCCTGCATCCAGATTTTCTCTAATAACTACTGATGCATTACCATACAAACCAGCATTTTCAAAATTATTCAATTTAGCGATTATCTCTGCATCCCCTGCAAGTTCCTGGTAAGTAAAATAGAATGCATCGGCTTTATCGGTCAATCCTTTCCCAGAACCTGTAAGTTCAAAATGACCATCCAGATAGCATATCTCACCGGCTATCTGAGGATTTCCAATATCGGCAGATTTCCAGGGCGCTGGAGCTTCCATGCAATACGGGAAATCCTGCACTATGGATATACTACCAGAACCAGAAAAGGTTCCTGTAAATGCCTTGAACTGGTCTTCAGTATTAACATCAGTAAGACCTCCATTCAACTGAAAATTAGCCGTCCTTTCATCTGCATCATCAATATTCACACTATTAACCTTAAGCGGAATTAGTTCTGTAGTACTATCAAATGCGGAAAGTTCTTCTTCGGTAAAATAGATCGTTAGGTCGTAGGTAGCATCAGGATTTTCAGTAGAAATACTGAATACCTTGGATGGTCTTGCCGTGGAAATTCCCGGGAAAACCTTGAAACTATTACCTGCATCTGTAACTGCCATACTAACACATCCTAGGTCTGCTGATGCATTTTCTATTTTGGCAATTAGAGCCTTATCTGTATCGCTCAAGAAAAATATGGTGTTCCCGGTCTCTACCTGCGTCGTTGCCTGTTCATCTTTTTGAGTCTCTATTCCTGCCGGGATGGCTGTAACTTTTATGTTGTCTATGGCAAAACTGAATTGAGTACCAGCATTGGTATCGTTATACCATCTCCATCCAAGGAAGAATGCTTTCCCGTCAAGTGCCGGGATCTCACTGGTAAAATTACCGTTTGAAGTATTCACTGCCAATGGTCCGCTCCCTACAAATTTTTGTACGGGTATATAATTGGCTCCGTCAAGTGAGTAAACAAACTCGCCGTAATCAAATATTACCGAAGGGTCGACGGCATCTGTCTCTCCACCAGCTTCCCAATCGAAACTTACTTTTACATTGCTGGCTGCAGCGGCATTAATGAGAGAGGACCTTAATATAGTGTTTGATGGAGAATTTTGATCATAGAATGGGATATCGGTGATCCCGTCGCTGATAAACGCTCTTCCGGTTGCCGTAAGATCTCCGTTAAATTTCCAGGTATTCACCCCTTCAGCAAGGGTAACAGTAGACCATTCTGCCGGAATTCCATCTTTGTCGAACGATTCGGTTAACAGATTGAATTCAGTTGTTCCTGTTCTCGGAGCAAAATCGTTATCTGAAATAGCATATTCCTGTTTATGAAAAGTTCCATTATAGATATAAGAAAGTACTATAGTTTCACTATCCTCTATAATCGCATCGTCATAAATTGTTATCTCTATAGACCTGGTCTCAGATCCTGAGAAAGTAATACTCTTAGCAGATAAAGAAAAATCTGAACCTTCCTGTGCCGTACTTCCTGAAGTATTCAGGCTGATAGTGGAAGCTGCAGGGACATCAACTCCGGTAAAAACCACGGAGTAAGTATTGAAATCTTCGCAACCATTAACTTCATTATCTTCACTGAAGATCTGGATATTACTATCGCTAAAAGTGATCGTGTTAGGCTCACCGGCATTGTATTTTTCACCAATATCTACGGCGTACCAGGCATTGGTAGTTTGCTCTTCTTCAAAAGAACCAATCCCGAATAAGGTTTGTGCCACGAGTATCGAGGTTTCACGCATTTCGGCGAATTTAGCATTAGGAGAAAGCATGGTTTCTGCTATATAAGTGATCTTTTCAGCTTTTTCATAATCTATACCAACCACTTCATAAGAATTCCCGGCATCGGTAACTTGATCATCTGCAGATGCTTTATTGAAACCGGGAGAGAATGTTTGTCCGCTTCCACTTACCAGGAAATAAAACCATTTGTTTAATACGCCAGAGTTAGTGTGTACTCCACACTGGTCGTTCGCAAGGGTAGGGGTGCCACAATCTGGATTTTGCCAGTTTTCACCGCCATATGAATCTGGATCTCCGGCAGCTTTCGGGTCATCCATCCAGCGCAAAGCTCTGGCATTGGCGTCTCCTGGTTTTAAACCTCCATCTCTTTCATCTATTTGTTCACCTATTCCCCATGGATCATATTCCAAAGAAGAATCTATCTGGGAAAGTACATAATGTTCTACCGTAGCAGCCCAGATGTCTGAGAAACCTTCATTCATAGCACCAGATTCTCTGGCATAAACCAGATCTGCCGTAAATTCACATACTCCGTGCCCTATCTCGTGCGAACATACATCCATAGAAGTTAAAGGGGCAAAAGAGCCATTAGGGTTGGTGCCTCCCTGATAACTACCATCCCCATAGGTCATCGCTGAACCATTCCAAAATGCATTATCATATGCATCGCCAAAATGTACATAGTTGAATACCTTAGTCCCCTCGTTGTCATAACTTAATCGGTTATGAACGTTTTTCCAGTAATCAAGGACAACCTCTGCGCCCCAATGTGCATCAAGGGCGACGTCATCATTATTTTTTTCATTTGCCAGCGGATAAATACTGGTAGTGGAGAATTCATCTTTTCTATGTTCTGAAGCATTCCATATATTATCTGCCGTTTCTGGGTTTAAAATACTTCCATCACCGTCATATACAGGTTCTGCCAATGCAGCAAGGGCAGGAATATTTAAAGGTAAACCTCCAATACCTTCGTAACTAAAGGTTTCATTTTCAATCCCACTGGGAGTGACTCCTTTTAATGCGAACAATCCATTTGTATCCTGAGATGTATCAAAATTTCTGGTGCCGGCATAACGAGTATCACCTGTAGCTTTTATATATGGCAGGTTAGGAGTTTCAGTTTTAGATTTTGCTGCTTCCTTTTTTATATCTTCCTTGGTATGACCATTTGCATGTTTAATGATAGCGTCATTTAGAAGAATTTTTCCAGTATTGGCATCCACATAAATATTTGCCCGGGAAATAGGTTCGGCAGCATAAATATTAAATTTATATGCAATTGCCGGATCTACTTCTACCGTGGAATAGTCATCTACTATCACTAACTCTCCTTTAGGATAGTAGGAGTCATAAGCTGCTAATAATTCTGGATCTGAGCCCAGGGATTCGATATATTCCCAGGCATACAAACTTGCACCCACGAAATCCAGCGCCTTTTGTAATGCTGCTGTTTCATCAAGAGAGGTGCTAACCGGAAAGGAATTTCCGAGATTATAATATTCTGAAGTAAAGGCAGTAATAACATCGTTTTTAGAGACTGCTTTAAAAACTCCATGTTCTACCTTAATACCATTGATATATTGTTGAAATTTATCTACCTGAACACCATGTGAGGTGAGAGACCTTTCCAGAACAAAATTTGTTTCTGAACCCGAACCCATCAAGGCTGATAAAAATGCCGGGGCCTCAGCTAGGGAAACCTGACCTTTTGCAGGGTTTAGTTGAATAACAGAAGGAGTTCCCCTGCTGGTATCCATTTTATAACTTAGTATTCTGGGTTCTTCCTCGAGGTTAGAGGTGATTTCCTCGGTCGAGGTTTGGGCGAAACCAATCGGGCCACCCAGAAGGAAGAGGATCAGAAAGACCTTCATCCTTTGCAGTAATTTTGTATTCATAAATAAAAAGTTAATAGTTAGTTAATAGTAAATACGCGGAAAATTTTATTCCGGTTTTAAACTATTAAATTCTATTCGTTTATCGACGAAAAGACGTTAAACATCGATAAAATACTTTTTTATTTAATATTTAATTAACAAATGGAGGAAAAATAGATGTAACATTAAACAGTTGAGTGCTATTAGCCCGGGTGGCAAAAAGGAAATAAAAAAGCGGGAATTTATCCCGCTTTTTTAGATATTTAAAAATAGTATTACAAATTGATATTAAGCTTGGCGTAGTAATATGCTCCTCCAAAGCCCATTTGAACAGCATCCCAGTATCCACCGGCTTCTGTCCAGTCATCCTGTTGATCTGGATATACATTGAATAAATTATTGCTACCTACATTTAGTTTAAGTGCTTTATTCAGTTTAAATCCTAAGTTAAGATCTGTAACAACTTTTGAGCTGTAAACATCTGAAGCAGCTTCCACCTGGTTAGCAAGACTTCCATAATCTTCAACCGGCTCAAACATCTGGAAATCCAGCAGCGTAACTTCGCTAAACCTGGTAAATCCTAAAGCTGCATCAAACCAGCCCTGGTCATAATTAATGTTCAGGGTTAATTTGCTGTCTGGGGCAGAGGCTAATAAGAATGATTTATCTCTTTCCCCAAAGAAAGTCTGCTCGTCTAGACTACCATTTTTCACATCAGTAATCGTCATATCATTAAAGTTACCAATAAAACTGGTGCTTAATTTGCCTTCACCAAGGTTTAATGAATGGGAAAGTACAATATCAAGTCCTACCGTTTCAGTGTCTGCGCCGTTAGTGAAAAACTGAGCTGCTTCTACGTTATCGATCTGTGGAGCATCAAAATTCCCGGTTAAAACGATACGATCCTGAACGTTGATATAGTAACCATCTACAGTAGCAGTGAATTTTCCGAAGTTAGCGGTAAATCCAACAGAAGCATTTAAAGCCGTTTCTTCCTGCAAAGGTCCAATTCCAAATGAAGCAGTAACGGGACTATTGTTTGGTGATAATAGAGACTCAAGCGCCTGACCACCTACGAAGTTAGTAAACTTAAGGTTATAATAAATCTGGGCTAGTGAAGGAGCTCTAAAGCCGGTACTTACAGAACCTCTTATGTTGATATCATCTGTAGCTTTTAACCTAGCAGCCAGTTTACCGTTAATTGTGCTTCCAAAATCACTGTAATTCTCAAATCTTGCCGCTGCGGCTAAAAGGAAAGATTCAGTAAATTCAAATTCACCATCGGCATAAAGCGATACGTTGGATCTGCTTCGGTCTACTTCATTATCTGGTCCATACCCCGGGAATCCCTGTGACCCTCCAGGTCTTGGGTCTCCTGTTACAGGATCTACAGGCTGCATCTGGGTGTCTGGATTGGTGATTGGAATCCCGTCTACATCATAAGTTGCATAAGAAGCTTCTTCACCTGCGAAGATCTCAAAATTCTCTGTTCTGTATTCTGCACCAAAGGCGAAGTTTACCCCCTCAAGTATATCATCGTAGTATTTTGAGAAATCAAGATTGATCACATTCTGACTCAAATTATGTCCTCCAGCATCAAAATCTCTTGGAGAAATTTCGCCAAGGGAAGCATTGATGGTTCCTTTAATGTAATAATGGAAAAGGTTCTTTCCCCAGGTATTACTCAGGTCAATTTTCCAGCCGCTTTCAGTTTCGGTTCTGAAACCTGCAGCTACAGAATTATCTGTGATAATAGAAGTGATTCGCGGAGTGAATCCATCCGGGTAAACGCTAACCACGTTTCTTGCGGTTGGATTGTTACGGGTAAAAGCATAGGCATCGGTATCCCTGTAGTTTCTACCACCAAAAGCATAGAATTCAGTATTTTCTGAAATTGGGATGGCCAGGTTTCCCATGAAGTTTACTCCTTCTATCGCAGCTTCACCAAACCCACGTCTAAAATCGAAACCAGGACGAAGCGTTTTATTTTTATTGAGATACTCTACGGTAAAGTTAGCGTACCCATCTTCAGCTATCTCAAAACCATAATTGGTCGTTACTTTAACGGAGCCTCCATCAAAATTTTGATCTTCACCAATGGCATTTCCGTCTCTTTCTGTATCTAACCTGTTTCCATCGGTATTTGGTGCGCCTTCCGGAAATTCTCCTTCAGCATTGGTATTGTAGAAACCATAATTAACGCTTCCGGTAAATTCTTCAACGGCATCTTTTAAAACGATGTTTATTACACCGGCAATAGCATCTGAACCATATTGTGCTGCCGCACCATCCCTAAGGATTTCTATTCTTTTAATAGCCGCGGCAGGAATGGCATTTAGATCTGTTCCAGTATTTCCCCTACCTCTTGTTCCAAATATGTTGATAAGAGAAGATTGGTGTCTTCTTTTTCCATTTACAAGCACTAGGGTTTGATCTGGTCCCAAACCTCTTAGGGAAGCAGGGTCTATATGGTCTGCTCCATCAGATCCAGACTGTTTATTTGCATTAAAAGAGGGCGCAGCATATTGCAGTAATTCGTTGATCTCGATCTTACCGGTTTGCGTGTTAACCTCGCTAACATCTATTACGTCTACGGCTACGGGTGTATCTGTAGAGGTTCTCTTGGGACTTCTGGAGCCTACTAGTTGAATTTCCCCTAAAGAAACTCCATCGGCCAGAGTTACATCGATCTGTGATCTGCCATTTACGGCAACCTCCTGCTCCTCAAAGCCTACAAAGCTGAAAACAAGAGTGGCATCTGGGCCTACTTCAATAGTATATTGGCCATCAAAATCTGTAGAGGTTCCATTTTCGGTTCCCTTCTCAAATACATTGACTCCTGGCAGAGGGGTTCCGGAATTATCTGTTACCACTCCTTTTATTTCTTCCTGAGAGAAGAGTAAAACTGGGAGTGAAAAAAATGTAATAAGTAGTAAAATTTTTTTCATTTGTTGGGTGTTAGGTTAAAATTTCAAGCAATATAATTAAAATGATTAACCATCTTAACTAAATAATTATTTTCAGTAAATACTCTTTAAAAATTATTGAATTATTAAAATAAGCAGGGCAGACTTGCGAAATTTCTTCTAAATCTTTTGATGTTTATTGATTAGAAGTAATTATGAAATACTCTT
>JBFIMP010000122.1:0-7835 GCA_041611635.1 Christiangramia sp. | reverse complement strand
GATCTGGGAAACTACTGGTATTCGCATTATGCGGAAGAGAGAAACGAATATCTTGGCATAACCTTTCACGAAGATGGATACTAAAAAGTTATATCTATCTAATGGTGCATAATTCCAACGACAGGAACCTGGACAGAAAAATTACCGGGAAATTTAAATTAAAAATTGAAGATCGAAACTCTAATTAGATAGATTCTGAAAATTCAAATTTCAATTGCGTTATGAGCTTTTCTGAAGAAATCTTCTTGCCCTTTGATGGCTTTGAATGATCAAATTCCGGTGCTTGCAGATTTCTCTCCTTGGCTATGCGCGCGTAGTATGCTTCTTTTGAGGGATGTTGCGGGTTAACCACATTCCAAACAGAATTATCTTTTTCCAGCTCTATCAATTTGCAAACCGCATTAATGCAATCTTCCTGGTGCACCAGATTCACGGGGGCATCTGGATTACTAATTCCGGTTTTTCCAGATAAAACCTTAACGGGATGTCTTTCAGGACCAATGAGTCCGCCAAACCTCAATATGGAAGCATTAAAGCTTTCATTATTCAACAACAATAATTCAGCATTCCTAAGCTGGATTGAAATATTGCTGGAATTATCTGTTTGCGCGCTTTCGTCGTAAACAGGAAAATTTTCGGCATCCTGATATACCGAGGTCGAGCTGGTAAAGATCACCCTTTGTAAATAGGATTTTTCTATATAGGGAATTAGCTTTTTAATCTTTTTCACAAAGTTTCCTTCGGGATTCTTTCTTAATCCTGGAGGAATATCGATGATCAGGATATCGGTACCAGAAAGAAATGACCTCATATCTCCCTGTATACCTTTTTCAAAAAGCTTAATGGAATAAGGAACGATTCCTGCTGCACGTACTTTCTGCATTCTTTCGTGCCTGGTCACCGATCCCCGCACCTCATGATTCTGTTCCCAGAGTCTTTTCCCCAGTTCGAGACCGAGCCATCCACATCCTAATATCGCTATTTTCATTCTAGTCTTTTATTCTGATAGTTTTCTTTAAAATAGTAGCATCATTCAACACAAATGGCCTTGGGATCATCCCTTCAGGGCGTTCTTTAACCCCCAATTCCTCATTGCCAATTAGATCATATGCCGATTCATAAAGTACAAATTCTGGCGTATCTTCTTGCTTAATACTGAATTCAATTCTCAAAGTATCCATGTTGGAGGCATAATAAGTAAGCAGACGCTCTTTCCAACGCCTCTTGAACATATGAAAGGCGTTATCTCCAAGATACACTTCTTCAGCTTCAAGATCGTTTACTTTAAATTCTTCAAAATCGACATCTTTAATTTCAAAAAGCTCGATCCTGTTAAAAGTTCTGTTTGGAGCTATTTTCAGCGAATAACTCTTATGACCCAGGCTATCCCTGCCGCGGTCTTCAATAATCACTGATGGCTCGGGAATCTCTATAAACGCAGCTTTAGCCTTGAAGGTAAAGTTGCTGCCGTATTTACTGCTGAAATTCGATTCTGTATGAGAACTTTTTTGAGCATCATCACCAAAGAATGTAGACGTCCAATCATCGATGATTTGATCATAGGAATACCAGGTTGAGGTATTTTGATCCAGATCCTGTAAATAGACAAGGCTGTTAGGTTTAGGTCTTTCTACGCTGAATTCTGAATAATAATGCGCCACGAATATAAGAACATTAAAGACGAGAAAGCAAAGTACCGCAAATGATTTCAACCTTCTGAAATACCCGAATAGCGGAAGAAAAAGAAAGAATAATAAACTTGTTAATATCGCTATAGCAGATAGCATTTTTAGTCCTAAAGCAACCGGCAGGCTCCATATAAATGGCAATAAAATGAATATTGCCGGGCAGGAAAGCAATACCATTAAGATCCTGTTCGGTTTTTCCTGCCGTATCATGATAAAGAGCTGTAGAAGCCCGAAATATACCGGGATAATGAAATAGGAAGCTCCTTTCAGGTAAACAGATAAAAATACGCATACACCCAGCCAGATAGCTAGTGGGGCCACAAAGACTGAGGCAGTTCTAAGACTTCTGCGCAATAAGTGGTATAGCATAAAGCATACGGCGAGGCTTAGAAAAATGGCAATAGCGATATACCAGTACCCATTATAGGTGAAGCCTTGCTCCATTTCAGAATATTCCGGATAGATAAAGAGGCAGAACTTCCAGAATCCCCATACCAGTGAGCCAGAAACTATAAGGCTCAATATCACTGGGATAAATCCTTTAAATATACCTAAAAGATTTAGTCTATCCCTTTTTATTCCATAGATGACCAGGACCAAAAAGAGGATGATCGCCAGGATAAGCATAGGCTTGATCCAGTTGAAGGGATATTTTACAAATTCTCCAAAAGGCAGGGAGAAATAGATGAGATCGCGATCGCTGGAAAGACTCGTTATATCTTCATTGCTGAAATAATTTAAAAGCGGCATCAAATAAGTTCCCTGGTGGGTAAGGGTTTCTTTATCCAGGTTTGCAGGTAGATCGGTCGCAGTATGGTAATCAAAATGATCATCTATAAATGCGAAATTATACCCGTTAATATTGGCATGCTCTCTTAATACAGTTAAGTCTGTGTCGTTAGGAAGCATTTTATAAATACTGTAAGCAAGCGAATTGGAGACGGGATATGCAGGTCCGGCTTTTTCAAAAGCTTCGATAAGGCGTGCATTTTTAGCATTTGTTTCCAGAAGCATGAAAGGATTACCACCACTACCTCGTGCTTCAAAGTTCAGTGCAAGGGCTGCATCTTCTGCCCAGGGATGATCTTCGATAAACAGGCCGGCACCGTTCAACCCCAATTCTTCAGCATCGGTGAATAAAAGAATAATATCATTCTTATGAGAAGTGTCTTTTTCAAGGAATGCTCTTATGCCTTCTAAAATAATGGCCACTCCGCTTCCGGCATCACTGGCTCCATAAGAAGAATGTGTGGCAGAATCGTAATGGGTCATTAGAACTAAAGCCTCACCATCACCCGTACCTTCTATCCTGGATAGAATATTTTGTGGTCGTGCCAGAACCCCGTTCTTGTTCAGAAAATAACCTTCCTGGGTTTGAACTTCCAGTCCCATATTCTGAAGCTGGTCTACAATATAATTCCTGACCTTACTGTGAGCGGGACTTCCAAGATAATGCGGTTGCTGGGCGACCGCTTCTACATGATCAAAGGCTCTGGAAGTGGAAAATTGCGTGAGCGATATATTATCATCTGGTTCAAAATCTGGCTGATCAAAATTAAAATTCACCCATACCGCCAGGATGATTAGCAGAACAGCGATGAGGCCGGTAAGTCGGTTATTCATGGATTCATGATTCAAAGGTCTTAAAGTTAAATAAGTTTTTGATTTTTAGGTAACGAAAATTAAGAAGTAGCTGATAAACTAAAATTCGTTATATTTAAGTAATTAAGAACCAAAAGTTTATGATATGGGTATTAAAAGTTTCATGGGGAAGCGGGCAGAGCCTGAGAAGCCTGCAGAATTACCAATTTCGGTCAGGGACTATATGGCTACGAACCTGGTGACCTTTCGCGAAAATGAGAATATTATGGATGTGATGGAAAAGCTTATCAAGCATGGCATTTCTGGGGGTTGTATAGTAAATGAGAAGAACGAACTTTTAGGAATGATCTCTGAAGGTGACTGTATGAAGCAAATCTCAGACAGCCGTTATTATAATATGCCTATGAGCGACCTGGCGGTAGGAAAGCGTATGAATAAAGACGTTGTCACCATAGATGGGAATATGAACGTGCTGGAGGCCGCGAACAGGTTCACGGAGTTAAAGTTTAGAAGGTTTCCCATAGTGGAGGATGGAAAACTTGTTGGCCAGATTAGCCAGCGGGATGTGCTTAAGGCAGCAATTAGATTAAGAAGTCAAAACTGGCATAAATAAATATGATGTTATGAAAAAGCTACTTATAATTAATGCGATAATCTGGGCGTTCGTAATAATGATCGCTTCCTGGTTGTACAATGGGAGTAGTGGGTATATGTATCTACTCGGGGCTCTTGTAGTTGGGTTTACCTTACAAAATGGTTTGACTTATACTTATTTTATTAAGAGTAGATCCCATTAATAATATCTAAAGGCTTGAATCAAGGGCCGATTCTTATTTTTTTTCTATTGCTCTTTCAATTCTGCCTGCCGCATAGGCATGGAGTCAATGAGACCGAAGAGTTTTTCGGTTTCAAGTATTTCGGTCTGCCTCAATTTTACTCCACCATCCAGACCGATAAGGATCACTTCAAAATTATCTTCAGATCCTTTTCTATTTTGATAAAGGTTTGAGTCCTGCCACCTGGTTTCTTTCGGAAGAACAGGTTTGTGTTTTTGAGGCAGGGAGTGGATAATTATAAGTTTCCTGTCTTTTAAGCCCTTGATATCGCTTTCAAGTTCCTTCAATTGTTGCTGTAATTTTTTAGAATCTTTGCTTTCAGTAAAAATGATCACAAGCCTGTTTTCCCATTGATATTCAGAAAGAGATTGTGCAGACACAGATGGAATTGCTAGAAATAGAAGAATAAGAACTAAAACTTTTTTCATGTTTCTTTAAATAAGTATATGCAGGCACTCTATATCTCAAGAAAATGCTAATTTCTCTTTACCAGAGCGTAAAAATCATTTTCCAGTTTCAGGTATCCCTGGTCATATACAAAGAAATACTGGTTCCCGTTTTTGGTGACATAGATACTGGTAAAAACCTCGAAACTGAAACCTTTGGCCAGAAGCTTTGTTCTGGTAACAGAGGTCTTCCCATTTGGATTCAGCTCTTCGAGAATACGATGATTCTTTCTTAGCTGGTTGTTCGTATTCCTAATAAGATTGCTACTGTCTTTATTGACCTTGTTATGATAAGCATTCCGGCAATAATCACTGCAAAACTTCTTATCTGTTCGGCCTATAATCTTCTCTCCGCATTCCGGGCAAGATTTTTCCATAAAAGAAAATTTTTAACCTGTAGGGAAGTCTGATTAATTTTTGAGCACTTAAAGTACGGATAAATTTAAAATTCAGGGAACAGATTAAGCTGGCCGGTTAAAATTGACAGTCTCTTCCCATTTTAAAGGCGCTTCTATCAATAGGTTCAAAATATTTCTACTTCAAAAGTATGGTGATCATGGTTTTTTAAAGAATAAGCTTAAAATTCGAGGCGTTGGATTTCCTTCTTCATCAAACCATTCGTTTAACTTTTCCAGTTGAAAACCCGCAGAGTTTGCAGACTCCAGGAATTCTGAAATATGATGGGTGAAAGTTTTCAGTTCTACCATTCCAGCTCCTGAGTCGAACCTGGCTTTAGAGCCTGTATATTGTTTAAAGGGATGAAGTTCTGAGATGAAAAAATATCCGCCAGGTTTCAGTTTTGAATAAGCCTGTGCGAAAATAAAGTTTATGTTCTCGATATGTTCCAGGATCAAGTTACAGGTGACCAGGTCGAAATTATCAGATGCCCAATCCCAGTTGGTGGTAATATCTGCTTTAAGGAGAATAGTGTTTTTTGTTTTGATCTTTTCCCTAGCGATATTCAGCATTTCTTCTGAAAAGTCCACTCCAAGGATGTGCTCTGCTTTCGATTGTAACCAGTTCGTGTTTTTTCCTGTTCCACAGCCTAATTCCAATACCGTATTAAATTTGACATTATCTAAAACCTCCCTGGTAACCTTTTTATCAAGATCACGGGTTTTATTCTGATTAGTGTCATATTGTGAAGACCAGGAATCATATGCTTTTTCTATACTCATGATATTGTATTTCTTCTTCGGGAATTCAAATAATACCTCTAAAATAAGGATTTATCAGGGTTTTGTATCCTCACATTTTCCATTTACAAACGTTTACAAACGCAAGTAAACACATACAAATACTTTACAGACGAATAAAGGGAGGGAACCGCCACATCTTTGTCCTGTTGAAATGAACGAATGATTTTCAGCTGCAAAAATTCTATAGTTATGAGCACTTTAAGAAACACAGTACAATTGATCGGGCATGTAGGGAATGACCCTGAAATCGTAAATCTTGAATCAGGTAAGAAACTGGCTAAATTTTCAGTTGCTACCAATGAGAGTTATAAAAACGCTAAAGGCGAAAAGATCACAGATACGCAATGGCATAATATTGTAGCCTGGGGAAAGACCGCCGAGTTGATCGAGAATTACGTTCCTAAAGGTAAAGAAATAGGAATAGAGGGCAAGCTTACCAGCAGGAGCTACGAGGATAAAGAAGGGGTTAAGAGATATATTACCGAGGTTGTTTGTAAAGAGATTTTGCTTTTAGGGAAATAATTATGATTCAATAAAATAACCCGCTAATAGGCGGGTTTTTTTATCATGAATTTAAAAAGAAGGTTGATCAGAAATAGATCTCCTGGGCGAGTCTATAGGTATTGGCGTGTGCATCGATGATGAGTTTGATGTCTTTGGAATATCCGCCACCCATACTACATTCTACCGGGATTCCCAGTTCATGGCAGGTTTGCAGCACATAGCGGTCTCTTTCCTTACATCCCGAAATTGAGCAGGCAAGTCTTCCCAGTTTATCTGTTTCCAGGATATCTACACCACAAAGGTAAAAAATGAAATCTGGCTCGGTTCTTTCGATAAGACCGGGTAGGGTAGACTTTAATTTTCTGAGGTATTCCGCATCACCGGTTCCGTCTGCCAGTTCTATGTCCAGGTCTGATTTTTCTTTTCTAAAGGGATAATTTCCTTTCCCGTGCATTGAAAAAGTAAAAACCGAATCATCATTCTGAAATATCTCCGCGGTGCCGTTCCCCTGGTGCACATCAAGATCTACGATCAGTATCTTTTTTGCCAGGCCTTTTTCCTGAAGATATCTCGCTCCAATAGCCTGGTCGTTTAGCAAACAGAAAGCCTCTGCGCGGTTGGTATAGGCATGATGTGTGCCGCCGGCTATGTTCATGGAAATGCCATTTTTCAAAGCAAAATGACAGGCTTTTAGGGTCCCATCGGCAATGATCTGTTCGCGGTCTACCAGTTCCTGTGATAATGGAAACCCGGAGACGCGAATCTCCTTTTTGGTTAACTCAAGATTCTTCAGCCGTTTTACATATTCTGCCTCGTGTACTTTTAGAATATGGGATTCCTCCGGAAAATCCGGCTCAAAGAAATTATCCTCCTCACAGGTACCTTCATGCAACAGCTGTTTTGGAAGCAGGTCATACTTCTCCATAGGGAAGCGATGCCCTTCTGGTAACGGATGTTTATAGATAGGATGATTGGCTATTTTAAGCATGAAAATAAAAAAGCCTCACGAAGGTGAGGCTATGAATTTTAATTTATAGTGGTCCCTGGCTTTACGCCGTCTTCATCCGGATTCACAAAAACCAGTTTTCCTTCCGCGTTTTCGGTCATTAAGATCATTCCTTCACTTTCTACCCCGCGTAATTTTCTGGGAGCAAGGTTTACCAGCACGGTTACTTTTTTACCGATGATATCCTCCGCTTTAAAGTGCTCAGCGATTCCAGAAACTACGGTTCTTTTATCGATTCCCGTATCAACTTTTAAAACCATTAATTTTTTGGTTTTTGGCATCTTTTCAGCTTCGATGATGGTTCCTACGCGAAGATCCATTTTGGTGAAATCTTCAAAAGTAGCGATCTCTTTCTGAGGTTCTGCTTTTTGATCTTCCATAGCATTCGCAGTTTTCGTGGCTTCTAATTTTTCCAGTTGTTTCTCCATTTGTTCATCCTCGATCTTGCTGAATAACAATTCAGCTTTTCCAATTTGATGCCCTGCAGGGATCAATGCTTCTTTGGTTCCGATAATATCCCAGTCTGGTGTATTATCTGAATTCTCATCCACATG
>JBFIMP010000121.1:0-7841 GCA_041611635.1 Christiangramia sp. | reverse complement strand
TATCAATGGGGAATTCTTCGATTATAATACAGATGAACAGCCAGAAGCCTGGAACTTACCTACCATGAAGGCAAGCCTGAATGCCGATTACCAGATCACCGAAAAATGGTATACCGGGGTTAACCTATTTTATGTAGGAGAGCGTAAAGACGAAAACAGGTCTATCAGCCTTGTTTTTGATGATCCCAAAGTGACCCTGGACAGTTATTTTGATGCGAATGCACACCTTGGATACCGCTTTAACCAGAAGCTCTCTGCATTTGTAAAAGGAAGCAACCTGCTGGATAATAACTACCAGAAATGGCTGGATTTTGATGTACAGGGAATCCAGGTGCTTGCCGGTGCCACATATAAATTCGACTGGGATTAATTAGTTTAAGAAATTATAATAAACCCCTGAGTATAGAAAATTTCAGGGGTTTGTTTTTTTAATTCACGCTTATCAGATATCGATCAGGATCTTCAGAATCCTTGAAACTGGTCTTTATATAAACCGAGGTATAGTTAGTTGTTTCTAGGTATAGAAAGATGGTGTTCGGACGGTAGTTGCTTGAAATTAAAAAATTACCGGGCTGTTTTAAGATTATTCCAAACTCATTTATAAACATGGTATCTTCCAGGTAGGCCGTGAAATTAATGGCATTACCCGCGGTAACATCACCGATTCTAGGAATGAGTTCAGATTCTGATAAATTTACTTCGAGGGGATTCTCAAAATTGGTAACTTGATAAAAACCAAATGATGAACCAAGCCTGTCTGAATTACCTGAAATTTCAGTAAGGTTTAAATCCCGCCCCTCGTACTCCAGATTTACAGGCACTTCAGTTCTTATCCAGATGGTATCGTTGAGATCAAAACTGGTTTTAGAATCTTCGATTATTATAAGATCTTCACGTTCAAATTTGTAAATCTCTGCTTGGAGATCATTTTCTTCAGGACAACAGAATCCTGCGCACAAGAATATAAGAGAATAAGAAAAAGTGGTAAACTTCATTCAGCGTGTTTTATACAGTGAGTAATTTTAACCAGTTTCCGATAAACATCGTAAAGCAATTTTAATCGTTATTAAATATAATTTGCATAGGTGCTAATAATTAAAGAGCCGAATAAAAATAGTGATTTTAGTATTTAAATTTTTAATAATTCCAGTTTAGTCGAAGTCAAAAAAAATAGAATCATTTATTACGTCATAGTATTATACGATTTGGGTACATGTCTTACATTTTAATCCTAAAAAAAAATATCAGGGAGCTATTAAGAAGGAAGCCTCAAATTTTTAAATAGAAGAAGGATCAATATAGACTTTTCCGCCTTTCATAACGAAGACTACATTTTCAATCGAATTTATAAAGTCACGCTTAATATCTCCTTTTATCGCAATGATATCTGCCTTGGCCCCGGGTTTTAAAACCCCAATTTCCTTTTCCTTTTTCATGCTTTTTGCAGATAGAAAAGTAGCAGACTGTAGAATATTGAGCGGCTTCATTCCAGATTCGTAATAGGCTCTAAACATGTCTCTGGAAGATACTCCACGAGGGACGCCTATGTTTGTATAATTATCTGACCCAGCCACAATGCTGACTCCTTTTTCTATTGCTTTTTGAAGTCTTTCCTGCATTCTGTTCATATAATCGTCGATCCAGGCGAATTCTTCCAGATTTGCATCTTCCTCACGGTAATGGGAGTTCATATAATTCTTGCTATTTTCTGTAGGCACCAGGAATACATCCTTTTCAGCCATTAAACTTAGGGTGGAATCAGCGATGAAAAAACCATGTTCTATGCCATCTACACCTGCTTTTATAGCATCATAAGCAGATTGGTTGCTAACAGCATGAGCTGTAACGGTGAGTCCATAATCATGAGCGGTTTTAACTATTGCCTGCATTTCCTGAGGGCTTAATTTTGTATTATTAGGCAGATTGTCTGCACAGATTTTTATAAGATCTACACCCAGGTTTACATGTTCCCGTACTGCCTGTATGGCATCATCGGTATTCCTAATAACCCGGTATTCCTGCTCAATAATGGATTGATGTTCTTCAACAACACCATAAATCTGTCCTCCAATACTGGATATGATCTTTCCGGCGGCATAAATACGCGGACCTTCAACAGTACCTTCCTCGATAGCATCACGTAAGGCGATATCTAAGAATGGACCGGAGTTACCAAGATCCTTTATGGAGGTAATACCCACATCAAGATAAGACCGGGCTCTTTTCGACCCTCTTAAAATTCTAAGGCCTTCACTCTCCAGAACAAGTGTATGAATACTATGTTCTGAAAAATCATCCTTTAGTTCCTGGTCAAAAAGAACGTGGGTATGTCCATCAATTAATCCAGGAAGTACTAAGTTATCGCTAAGATCGATAGTTCTGGCATTTTTTGGGATATTCAAATTCGTACCAATATTCACGATCTTTTCGTCTATTATTTGTATGATCTGATCTTTAACAATGATATTCTTTTCACTGTCATATAATGACCCTGCTATTATATAGACTTCACTTTTTTGAGCTATCAGGAAAGTGGAACAAAACAAAAAGGTTAGTAATAAAAAGAAGTTCCTTCCAGGCATGTTGGTATAAATAGGTTGGTTTAGTAAAAATGGTTTTGGTCAGGGTGAATCAGAGCTAAAGATAATTATTTTAAAAAACTGGTACACAAATAAGGCTAGACTGATGCAAAAAATGATTTATTCCCATTGCTAAGGTCAATTGCTCGTTAATGTACATTGTTGAAAAGATCTTAGGTTGATGTTTTCTGGACACTACCCCAAAATCCTTACCGTCTCAATTCTTTATTTTTTCCAGCAGCGCCCTGGGATTATAGATTTGATTTCCCCGTAAAATGCGGATAATCCCGGTAGTATTTTTAATTTCTTCCAGAGGATTTCCTTCCAGGATGATGATATCGGCGATTTTTCCTTTTTCCAGGCTTCCATAATATTTTTCCAGCCCAAAAAATTTAGGTCCGTTAATAATAGATGTTTGTAATGCTTGTGCTGGACTTAGACCGGCATTTACCAAAGCCTCAAGTTCAGAATGCAGGGATTCTCCCGGGTAGACATAAGAATTGAAAGCACCGGAGTCTGAACCCGCCACAACATTTACTCCATTTTCGAACATAGGAACGATCATGGAATTGCTGAGCTGTTCCATTTTTTGCCGCATATTGTTCCCTGAAGCTTTTGCTTTTTTGGCTCTTTCTATTCTTCTCTGGTAGGTCTTCTGAATTCCTTCGCCTACATATTTTAGAAGAAGATCATTACTGTGATCATCTTCGAGGAGGTTAGATAAGGTCTTGCCAATATGTAGGGTAGGGGTGACGCTTACTTTTGCAGCGGCCAGGTCCAAATAAACTTCCTTAGCCTGTTCTTCATCAAAGCTGTCAATAAGGTAGGGCATCATGCCATATCCAAGGTTAGTTTTTGCAAGGCTGTCGCCCAAAGGTGATCCGGCCTTGACGATATAATATAAATGCTCAACCCCATCCAATCCATATTCAACAGCCTGGTTGAGGTCTGCTGTTAGTGGCATATGCCCGGTTGTTTTTAGCCCTCTTTCCTGTGCCTGCTGGATAATATTATAGTAGGTTTCTTTGGTTAAGCTACCGTCGTACATCTTTACGTAATCTACTCCTATTCCTTCGAGGGAATCAAGGGCATTTTTTACTTCCTTCTCCATAGTTACTTTTATGGATCCCTCCCATGCCGGGTTTGCTCCATCGAGCTTGGGACCTGAAGAAAATATCCTTGGTCCCGGCATGTTTCCGTTTGCGATGTTTTTTTTCCAGTCGAGCACAGCAGGAGTAATATCCCCACCTGCATCTTTTACCGTAGTAATTCCATGGGCCAGGAATATTGAAAGAAGTTCTTTGTTCTCGGCGATCAAAGAATCTCCGCCTCTAAAGTGAACATGCATATCCCATAGCCCGGGCATCACATATTTATTTTCTGCGTCTATGGTTTCTTTTCCTTCATACTTTTCTATTTCATTCATATCGCCTACGAATTGAACAGTATCATTGCTGATCCCGATAAGCTTTTTCTGAAGAATGGAATCCTTTGTCACGTCTATAATACTCGCGTTGGTAATGAGCAGATCAAAAGATCTTTTTTCTTCTTTATTACAGCTTATGCAGATTAAAAAGGAAAAAGCAAGCAGGAAAATTCGATTCATAAATTTCTGAATTTGTAGATTTTTGTTTTAAAGTTACCAATTTAAAATGAAGAGAATATCTCTTATCCACTGTTTAGGTTCCAAATCTCTCTGTATAGGATAGCTTTCTTAATTCCTTTCTTTATTTTTAGGCAAAATTCTTTTTAAATGAAAAAAATATCCGGATTACTATTATTAGCCATTTTCCTCATCAGCTGCAGCTCAAATAAAGAAAAAGCAGATTTGCTGGTCTATAATGCGAAGGTTTATACCGTAGATGACAGTTTTAATGAACTAGAAGCTTTTGCGGTGAAAGATGGAAAATTCCTGGAAACGGGAACTTCAGAAGCTCTAAGAGATAAATATGAATTTTCAGAAAGTATCAATGCCGATGGAAAAGCCATCTATCCCGGCTTTATTGATGGTCATGCTCATTTTTATGGTTTAGGGATGCAACAACAGCGGGTGGACCTTACCGGGACTAAAAGTTTTGAAGAGGTAGTGAAGAGAATTGTTGAGTTTCAGCAGAAAAACGGGGTAGATTTCATCGTGGGTAGAGGATGGGATCAAAATGACTGGGAGGTCAAGGAATTTCCGGCAAAAGATACTCTAGACGATCTTTTTCCCGATACACCGGTAGCGATTACCAGAATAGATGGTCATGCCATGCTGGTGAACCAGGCTGCTTTAGACAAGGCAAATATTACTACCGAAACTGAGTTTGAAGGTGGCGATATCGAACAAAAAAACGGTGAACTTACCGGGATTTTAGTGGATAACCCCATGCTTAAAATAGAAAAGATCACCGACGATCTTGATGTGGAAACTCAAATTAAGGCCCTTCAAGACGCCCAGGAGATCTGTTTTGGTTATGGCCTTACTACTGTAGTTGATGCCGGAATCGATAAACAGGTCATCGAATTGATAGACAGCCTTAATGAATCTGATGATTTGAAAATTAGGATCTATGCGATGATAAGTAACACCAAGGAAAACCTTGATTTCTTCCTGGATAAAGGACCTTATAAAACAGACCGGTTGAATGTAAGATCTGTTAAATTCTATGGTGATGGGGCTTTAGGATCCAGGGGAGCAGCTTTAAAAAAGGAATATTCAGATAGACCAGACCATTTTGGAGCTTTGCTTTCGCCGGTTTCAGAATTCAAAGCCACGGCAGAACGTATCGCGAAATCTGAATTCCAGATGAATACTCATGCCATTGGGGATTCTGCCAATTACATGGTATTGAAAACCTACGACTCCCTTATAGGAGACGCTAAAGACCGCAGGTGGAGAGTCGAGCATTCGCAAGTGATAGATTCTGAAGATTTTAAATATTTCAGCAAAAATATTATTCCTTCAGTACAGCCAACTCATGCTACCAGTGATATGTACTGGGCTGAGGACAGGTTGGGATCTGAAAGGATCAAAGGAGCCTACGCTTTTAAGAAACTTCTTGACCAGGCTGGCATTGTTGCTCTTGGAACCGATTTTCCGGTGGAAGAGGTGAATCCTTTTTTAACCTTTTACGCGGCAGTAGACCGCCAGGATACAGACAATTATCCAGAAGGAGGTTTTATGAAAGACCAGGCGCTTAGCCGGGAAGAAACATTGAAAGGAATGACCATCTGGGCAGCCTATGCAAATTTTGAGGAAGAAGAAAAAGGGAGTATCGAACCAGGTAAATTCGCAGATTTTATAATTCTGGACAGGGATATAATGAAGGTAGGAATAGACAGTGTGCCAGATACGAAGGTAATCTCAACTTTTGTCAATGGCGAGCAGGTCTATAAAAATTAAACTGGGTATCTTTGCACTCATCAAAAATTAAAAAAATGAACGACGGATTATATGCTAAATTTCATACTACCAAAGGAGAGATCCTGGTAGAACTGGAATATGAAAAAACGCCGGGAACTGTAGGAAACTTTGTTGGCCTGGCAGAAGGTAAAATAGAGAACGACCCCAAAGAAATTGGAGAGCCTTATTACGATGGTTTGAAATTTCACCGTGTGATTCCCGATTTTATGATACAGGGAGGTGATCCACAGGGAACCGGAGCCGGTGGCCCGGGATATCAATTCGACGATGAGATCCATCCAGAACTTAAGCACGACGCTCCCGGAAAACTTTCTATGGCTAATGCCGGTCCTGGAACTAATGGTAGCCAGTTCTTTATTACTCACGTGGAAACTCCTTGGCTGGACGGGAAACATACCGTTTTTGGAAATGTAGTGGAAGGTCAGGAGATCGTAGATAAGATACAGCAGGGTGATAAACTTGATAAAGTAGAGATTATTCGTGAAGGAAGCAATGCTGAAAACTTTGATGCGGTACAGGCGTTTGCAGATTTTAACGCTGAAAAAATAAAAAAAGAAGCTGAAGAAAGAGAGAAAGCAGAAGCAGAGCTGGATAAACTGGCGGCAGGTTTTGAAAAAACCAAAAGCGGACTTCGATATAAGCTTATCCAGAAAGGTGACGGCAAGAAAGCTGAAAAAGGAAAGAATGTTTCAGTTCACTATAAAGGTCAGTTGGCAGATGGTACTGTTTTCGATTCTTCTTATAAAAGAAACAAGCCTCTGGAATTTCCGGTTGGAGTAGGTCATGTTATCCCGGGCTGGGATGAAGGTATACAATTACTTCATGTTGGTGATAAGGCGAGAATGGTAATTCCATCTCACCTGGCGTATGGCGAAAGAGGTGCCGGAGGAGTGATCCCTCCAAATGCTATCCTTATTTTCGATGTGGAGTTAATGGACGCAAAATAGGACTTAAATAGTTTTTGTAAAATTAAAGTGATCACTTTACCACTGAACTTGTTTCAGGATCTTATAAAAAAGAGATGCTAAAACTTCCGGAGTTTCGGGGCAGCAAGACGATCTGAAAGAAATTAATTTTACGGTTCTAACATATAATATAATGATAAAACGCGCTGAAGTCTCAGCGCGTTTTTTTAATTTTAAGAATGAGCACAGATGAATTAGAAGCTTTAAAATATCCCATAGGTAAAGAAGAGATTCCGGAGGAAATAACTTCGGTTGAAATCAAAGATTGGATCGATGATATAAGTGAATTACCTCAAAAATTAAAAGAGGCTGTAAATAAGATTTCCAAGAAACAGCTGGATACTCCCTATCGTCCTGAAGGATGGACCCTGAAACAATTAATACATCATATTGCCGATAGCCATATGAGCGCATTGCTTCGTTTTAAATGGGCCCTAACAGAAGATGAACCAACCATCAAGGCCTACGACGAGAAGGCTTTTGCTGAGCTCTATGATTCCCGGCTGGCTCCAGTAGAGATCTCCCTGGACCTTATTAGTTCCCTACACGGGAAATGGGTGATCCTTTTAGAGAATATGAGTACAGATGATTTTGAAAAAACCTACGTGCATCCAGAGACCGGAAGAAGATTTAGTTTAAAACAAAGTCTCGGGCATTATTCCTGGCATAGCAGACATCATTATGCTCAATTGCATAATTTATTGCATAAAAAAGGCTGGTTATAAGACCAGCCTTTTTTTAAGGATCAAATTATTTTTTTAATTCTGGTTCGGGAGTCATTCTTAAATAAGGTTTTATTTCCTTATATCCCTTTGGGAATATTTTATCTGCTTCTTCATTGCTTACAGATGGGCTTATTACCACATCTTCACCATTTTTCCAGTTAGCAGG
>JBFIMP010000120.1:0-7877 GCA_041611635.1 Christiangramia sp. | reverse complement strand
TTTTCCTATATTTGTTAACTAACTGCTAAACTAATCAAACTTCAATTAATAATGGAACAATCAACCAAAAAACTTGCCTCCAGCTATGGCCTTTACTTAGGTCTAGCCCTGATTTTAATCACAGTTCTTGTTTACGCCTTCGACCTTTCCTTAATGACTGCATGGTATTACAATATCTCTATTTACCTTATTATTTTAGTGATAAGCATCATGGCGGTAAGCAAGACCAAAAAAGTCAGTACTGGTCTTTTTAGTTTTAAGGAAGCTTTTTCTTCCTATTTCTTAACTATTGTAATAGGGCTTGTAATATCTGTGGTTTTTAGCGTTTTGCTTTTTAACTTTATAGATCCCGAGGCAGCTAACACTGTTAAGGAATTAACTATGGAAAAACAGGCTGAAATGTTTGAGAAATTCGGTATGACCGAGGCACAGATAAATGAGGCTATGGGGAAAATGCAGAAAGAAAACTTCTTTTCCCTGAAGAATATTTTAATCAGTCTGGCCGTACAATTGGTGATTTTCTCGATTATTGGTCTTATAATTGCATTAATATTCAGGGAAAAAGACACAACAAACGCATAAATTTATGCAGGTATCGGTTGTCATACCACTACTTAACGAAGAACAATCTCTTGTAGAATTATATAATTGGATCGTAAAAGTTTTACGGTCCAATTCCTTTTCTTATGAGATCATATTCATAGATGATGGAAGTACCGATGGATCATGGAAAACCATCGAGGCATTATCTGAAAATGATCATAGCGTAAAAGGCATTCGTTTTAACCGGAATTACGGCAAATCACAGGCCCTTCATGCAGGGTTTTTAAAAGCTGAAGGCGATGTCGTGATCACCATGGATGCAGATCTTCAGGATAATCCTGAAGAGATCCCGGAGCTTTATGATATGATTATCAAGGAAGAAAATGACCTGGTCTCTGGATGGAAGAGAAAGCGCTATGATAATGTACTCACCAAGAACCTTCCTTCAAAACTTTTTAATGCCGCAGCCCGAAAAACCTCGGGAGTGAAATTACATGATTTTAATTGCGGTTTGAAAGCGTACCGAAGAGAGGTGATAAAAAATATAGATGTTTACGGCGAAATGCACAGGTATATTCCTGTTCTAGCCAAAAACGCAGGATTTTTCAAAATCACCGAAAAAGAAGTACAACACCAGGCCAGGAAATATGGCACTACAAAATTTGGTGTAAACCGTTTTATCTATGGATTTTTAGATCTTATAAGTATCTGGTTCTTATCCAAATTTGGGAGAAGGCCTATGCATCTTTTTGGAGCACTGGGGGTGTTGATGTTCATCATTGGTTTCGTTACTACCGGCTGGATAGGTTTATCGAAACTTTATAAATTATACCATGGTATCCCAAATATCCTGGTAGTAGATAACCCCTGGTTCTATATAGCTCTTATCGTTATGGTTATAGGAACCCAGTTTTTCCTCGCGGGCTTCCTTGGGGAACTTATCCTGAGATCAAAACGGGATAAGGAACGTTACTTAATAAAGAAAACCACTCCTAATATTTAGGAGCATTCTGCTTTTAATCATTATTTTTGTTCAGCAAAACAATCTAATTATGGCTACTAATAAACCTGAAATTCTTCAGAAGGCTGAAGAATGGCTTACCGATATATTTGATAAAGACACCAGGTCTGAAATTAAAAGATTAATAGACGAGAACCCGAAAGAGCTGGAAGAAAGCTTTTACAAAAATGCTGAATTCGGCACCGGTGGAATGCGTGGTGTTATGGGTGTGGGAACCAACCGTATCAACAAATATACCCTTGGAAAGAACACCCAGGGACTTTCTAATTACCTTAAAGAATCGTTCCCGAACAAGGATATCAAAGTAGCTATAGCTTATGATTGCCGCAATAACAGCCAGGAGCTGGCCAAGGTAGTTGCCGATGTATTTTCTGCCAATGGTATCAAAGTGTTTCTTTTTTCAGAATTAAGGCCTACGCCTGAACTTTCCTTTGCAGTGAAACACCTGGACTGCCAGTGCGGAATTGTCTTGACGGCAAGTCATAATCCGCCTGAATACAACGGATATAAAGTATATTGGGAAGATGGAGGTCAATTGGTTCCACCACAGGATTCAGAATTGATAGATGTAATTAATAATCTTGATTACGGAGCTATAAAATTCGATGCGAACGAAGATCTTATCGTAAAAATTGATACTGAAGTGGACAAGGCTTTTACTGAAGCTTCAGTTAAAAATGGAAGTTTCGATACCCCTTCTGCGGCTCGCGAAGATCTAAAGATCGTATTTACTTCTTTACACGGAACTTCGATCACTATGGTTCCAGAAGTTTTGGAGAAAGCTGGTTTCACCAATGTTAATATCGTTGAGGAACAGCGAAAACCTAACGGAAATTTCCCAACTGTAGAATCTCCAAACCCAGAAGAGCCGGAAGCTTTAAAGATGGCTCTGGAAATTGCAGATAAAGAAGAAGCCGATATCGTTATTGGTACAGATCCAGATTGTGATCGTCTTGGCGTAGCCGTACGTGATCTTAACGGAAATATGATCCTGCTTAATGGAAACCAGACCATGTTGGTTATGACCTGGTTCCTTCTGGAAGAGTGGAAAAATTCGAACAAATTAAAAGGCAATGAGTTTGTCGCTTCTACCATAGTTTCTACCCCTATGCTCAAAAATCTTACCGAGGATTATGGTGTGGAATACAAGGAAGTACTTACCGGTTTTAAATGGATCGCAAAACTTATCAAGGATCACCCTGAATTAGATTTCGTTGGTGGTGGTGAAGAGAGTTTCGGTTATATGGTTGGTGATTTTGTAAGAGATAAAGATGCCGTAACTGCTACCCTTCTCGCTTGCGAGATCGCTGCCAAAATGAAGGGAAAAGGCAATTCTTTTTACCAAAAACTGCTTGAACTATATACCCAATACGGGCTGTACAAAGAAGAATTGATCTCCCTGGTTAAGAAAGGTATAGAGGGAGAAAAAGAGATTAAACAAATGTTGATCTCCCTTCGTGAAAATCCATGGGAAGAGATCGATGGAGAAAAGGTTGTGCTAATAGAAGATTATAAATCTTCTGTAGCCAGGAACCTTCAGGATCGTACTGAAACTACTATCGATATTCCTAAATCCAATGTCCTCATTTATTATACCGAAAGCGGAACTAAGATAGCGGCCAGGCCAAGTGGTACTGAGCCTAAGATTAAATTCTATATAAGTGTAAATACAGATCTGGACTCGGTGGAGAATTATGAGAAAGAAGATCGAAAACTGAGTGACAAAATTGCCCGAATCAGAGAAGAATTACAACTGGGCTAACTAATTTTAAATGACCTATTTTCGTAAAATACTTCAATTCGCAGTTCCTTATAAGCGATTTGCGATCCTGAATATTATTTGTAACGTTCTATATGCTATTTTCAGCACGCTCTCCTTTATCGCCCTGATCCCGGTAATCCAGGTATTATTCGATAAAACTAAAAGAGTGTCAAAAAAGCCTGTTTGGGAAGGCATTGGCAAGGCAAAAGATTATGTGACCGACTATTTTAATTACGAAGTTACACAACGGGTGAATGAAGATGAAGTTGCCGCCCTGGTTTTTATCTGTGGAATAGTTGTCCTGCTTTTTTTTCTGAAAAACTTCTTTGGTTACCTGAGTTCTTTCTTTCTAACTTTCCTTCGTAACGGAGTTTTAAGAGACCTCAGAGATGCCGTATATAAAAAGATTTTAGCCTTGCCAGTATCCTACTTCTCAGAAAAAAGAAAAGGCGATACCATATCTAGGATTACTGCAGATGTGAACGAGGTACAAACATCCTTTCTTTCTGTTCTGGAATTGATCGTAAGGGAACCTTTAACAATTCTCTTCACGATCATCGCCATGCTATTGATGAGCGCTAAGCTTACGTTATTCGTCTTTATTTTTCTTCCCGTGGCTGGTTTTGTTATCTCCATCATAGGAAAACAATTAAAAAGACAATCCAATCTGGCCCAGGAAGAGAATGGGCATTTTCTGAGTATCGTTGAAGAAACTCTTTCCAGTCTTAAGATCGTTAAGGGCTTTAATGCTGAAAAAAAATTCTATGCTCGCTTCCAGGAGTCTACTAATAGACTTAATAACATTCTGAACAAGCTGGTAAACCGTCAGAATCTAGCCTCTCCTACCAGTGAATTTCTGGGAATCTTTGTGATCGTGATCATACTATGGTTTGGTGGAAATATGGTACTTGTAGAAGAAAGTCTGGACGCCGCAACTTTTATAGCTTTCCTGGGACTTGCATACAATATTCTTACTCCCGCAAAACAGATCTCTAAAGCTACCTATAGCGTGAAAAAAGGAAATGCTGCCGCAGAAAGAATTTTGGAAGTGCTCGAGACTCCTTCTACCATTACAAACGCGCCTAATGCTGTAGATAAATTAGATTTCAATTCTGAAATCAGTATTGAAAATATAGATTTTAGCTACGAAGATGAAAAAGTATTAAAGAATTTTAGCGTCACCGTTCCTAAAGGTCAGACCGTGGCACTGGTAGGTCAGTCTGGATCGGGAAAATCTACCATTGCCAATCTTATCACCCGTTTCTATGATGTAGATAAGGGTGTAATCAAGATAGATGGCCATGATATAAGGCAGATCACGAAAAGGTCTTTAAGAGATCTACTGGGATTAGTAACCCAGGATTCTATACTTTTTAATGACACCATAAGGAACAATATAACTTTAGGTAAAGAAAATGCCAGCGATGAAGAGATCATCGAGGCATTGAAGATCGCTAACGCCTGGGAATTCGTAAAAGAACTACCTGGGGTTTTAGATACTAATATTGGAGACAGTGGTAACAAATTAAGCGGTGGCCAGAAACAACGCCTATCTATAGCCAGAGCCGTCCTTAAAAATCCACCGGTAATGATACTTGATGAAGCTACTTCTGCTTTAGATACTGAAAGTGAGAAACTGGTTCAGAAAGCATTGGAAAATATGATGAAAAACCGCACGAGTGTTGTGATAGCGCACAGGCTATCTACTATTCAAAATGCAGATAAGATTGTGGTTATGCAGCGTGGAGAAATTGTAGAACAAGGCAAACATCAGGAATTGATTGCAGCTAATGGCACTTATAAAAAACTTGTAGAAATGCAGTCTTTCGATTAAAGATTAAAGCCTGACTAGTTCAGGCTTTTTAATTCTTCACTAATTCTGCCGAAGCTATGGCTTTCTTGTAATTTGCTTTAATTTCAGAGAAGCTTCCGAAAAATTTTCCACCATCTTTTCTCTTCAATATTATGCTAGTTTCCCCCTTATTATTGGTTTTGATTTTTGTTACTTCAACCAATGAACCAGCTAGCTCACTGTAATTAGCAATACCTCCTTTTTTGATTATAAAATTTGATTTAGGAAAATCAATATGAGTATACTGGTAATTACTGGCTTTACCAATTTTAAGAACGTCCCCAATTTCAACATTGTTTTGAACTTGAGCATGCACTGGATATGATGCAAAAATACCAGCACAAAAGACCAGTAGAATAATATATCTTACAGTTTTCATTGTATCAGGAATTTGTTATTATGGATATATACAAAAATAAAAAAATGGATGATATAATTCAATATCATCCATTTTACAAATTATTTCCACTTTGGGGCAAATGAAAATAATGCGATCCAATTCAATTTTGTTTGGAGCAAAAAAAGATTAAATCATTTTGATGCAGTAAAGATAATTAAAATGATGCATCAAACCATAAATTTTAGCATTTAATCCTATAAAAATGGTCTTTTGTAGATTATTTTTAATTCTTTAAGCTATAAAGTCCTACAAAAGGAGATTTGATTTTTATTAAGTTTAACTTTATCCTTTTCAATACCTTTACACCGTAATAAAAGCTACTCAAATTCCTGTGTCGCAAAATTCAGAAGATCAATTAGTAAAAAGACTGCAAAGCAGCTCCACTTCTCATGAAGCTTTCAGGGAACTTATATCCTTATACAAGGAAAGACTCTACTGGCACATACGCAACATGGTTAAAAATCATGATGATACAGATGACATCCTTCAGAATACCTTCGTGAAAATTTATAGGAATATTGCACAATTTAAAGGAGATAGCAAATTATATAGCTGGATGTATCGTATTGCTACAAATGAGTCTATCACCTATTTGAACAATAAGGCACGCAGATTGCAGATAACCTCAGAAGAATTGCAAAACCAGATCATAGATAATCTAGAGAGTGATGTTTTCTTTGAAGGTGATCAAATCCAGATAAAGCTTCAAAAAGCAATAGCCACTCTTCCAGACAAACAACAGCAGGTTTTTAACATGAAGTATTTTGAAGAATTAAAGTATCGGGAAATGGCAGAAATACTTGATACCAGTGAAGGAGCATTGAAAGCCTCCTATCACATTGCCTCAAAAAAAATAGAGGAATATTTAAAGTCAAATTAAACCTTTAGTCAAAAAGAGTGTCATAGAAATAATGAAGCCTAACAGAAAAAAATATTCGCAAAAATCCGGTTTTAAAATACCTGAAGATTATTTCAGGAATTTTGAAGAGAAAATCATGCGCCAGCTGGAAAGCGAAGAATCTGTGGAACTACCGGTTCGAAAAAGCGGTTTTAAGACACCTTCGGGATATTTCGAAAATATTGAAGACAACATACTTTCCAGAGTCGAGCCAGGGAAACCAAAAGTTATTCGACTTTTAAGAAAAGAATATCTCTTTTATGCGGCGGCTGTAGCTGCGATATTCGTGTTGTTCCTGGGGAATTTTTTCAATAATGGGATCAATGACCCTATTGGATGGGATGATGTGGAGGTTTCTGCCATGGAAAATTATATAAATGAGGGCTATGATATGGGATATATTGATTTGAATACCTCAGATTATTCAGATTTTATGTTCCAGGGCAACCAGCTCGTGAACGACGAAGATTTTAATTCTATGAATTCTGAAGCAGTTTTTGAATATATTGATGAAAATATCGAGGACCCTACTTTTATATTAGAATAAGTATGAAAAAGTTAATCTTATTATTACTAATTATTTTTACGTCTCTTCCCGTAATCTCTCAGGAAGAAAATAATGATGCAAGGCATGAACGCATTAAAGCTTTAAAGGTGGCCTATTTCACCCAGGAGTTAAAACTGGATGAAAAATTAGCTGAAAAATTCTGGCCTATCTACAATAGATATGAAAAAGAAAGACGCGAACTGCATAAGCGCGAACATATAGATCTTAATAATGTGGAATGTATCAGCGAAAATGAGGCTGAAGATCTTATTAGTGAGTTTCTTGCTGTTGAAAGTGAAGAATACAAAATAAAGAAACAACTGTTTAAAGACTTAAAACAGATCATTTCTGCCAAGGATATTATTAAACTTCATAAGCTTGAAGATGAGTTCCATAAAAAGCTTATTAAAGAATATCGCTCAAAAAGAGAGCGTAACGATGCTAATAGTAGTGAGTAGGCAACTATTCATATTTAGTTTTTTGGTTAGTTAGTAGTTAATGGTCCGGCAGAATTTTTGCCGGACCATTTTTTTTTACCTGAAAATCAATTTAGCTACTCTTCCTTTTCCTGCAGCATAGGCAGAGGTATCATTGATAAATCTTAATGTATAAAATCCTTCGTTAGAAAGTTTCTTCCAATTTTCCCCACCATCATGACTATAATGAACACCGGTAAAACCGCTGGCAATAATTCCCTGCGCATTAGAATTGGGTACGTAGCGAATTGAACTTTTATACCCTGGTTCCTTTCCATCTGCAAATAATCTCCAGGTTTTTCCGCCATCTTTGGTAATCGCTTTATTGGCTTTGGTCGCCTCTGGATCTGTATAATCTCCTCCTATGATTATGCCATT
>JBFIMP010000119.1:0-8006 GCA_041611635.1 Christiangramia sp. | reverse complement strand
GGTACAGCTATTACCTATGATGAGCTTATTAATTTCGATGGATATATTAATGTACACGCCAGTCCAGATAATCTTAGTACTCTTGTTGCCCAGGGGGACATAGGAGAGAATGTTTTGACGGGAGTTTCAAAAAGTTATGATCTTAATACAAAAGACGTAGAAGGAATCTCCGGTAGTATATTATTTGAGCAAAGAGTAAGTGGGGAAACTCTTGCAACCATCATGCTTGATGGGACTCCAGATGGAGGGATGCATCCGGCTCATATCCATATGAATTCTGCCACTCAGGGAGGAGACATAGCTTTTACCTTTAATGCTGTTAATGGGACTACCGGAATGAGTCAAACAAATATATCTCAGCTTAATGATGGTACAGCTATTACTTATAGCCAGATTCTAAATTATGATGGATATGTAAATGTTCATTTAAGTGCCGATGCTCTTGGGACTATCGTAGCTCAGGGTGATATAGGTGAAAACGAATTAACCGGAGAAGCCAAAACATACACCCTAGAAGAAAGAGATGTTGATGGAATCTCAGGATCTGTTGTTTTTGAAGAAAGAAGAAGTGGTGACGCTCTAGCAACAATTATGCTGGCAGGTACTCCAGATGGAGGAATGCATCCTGCACATATTCATATGAATACTGCTGCAGAAGGGGGGGGTATCGCATTTACCTTTAATCCCGTTAATGGAACTACGGGAATGAGTATGACCGATGTTTCTATGCTTGACGATGGGACAAGCTTTGGCTATTCTAACGTACTTTCTTATGATGGGTATGTAAATGTACATTTAAGTGCGGATGCTCTTGGAACTATTGTGGCCCAGGGAGATATAGGTCAAAACGAACTTACCGGTGAGGCTAAATCGTATGAGTTGGATGAAAGAGCTGTTGAAGGAATTTCTGGTTCTGTATTGTTCGAAGAAAGAATGAATGGTGAGGCCTTGGCTACTATTATGTTAGACGGTACTCCAGACGGAGGGATGCATCCAGCACATATACATATGAATAGCGCTGCTGAAGGTGGGGCTATTGCCTTTACTTTTAATCCGGTAAATGGAAGTACCGGTATGAGTAAGACTAATGTTGCTATGCTAGATGATGACACGGCTTTTGGATATGAAGATGTTCTTGATTATGACGGTTATGTGAATGTACATTTAAGTGCAGATGATCTTGGAACTATCGTTGCTCAGGGAGATATAGGTCAAAATGAGTTAACCGGCCGGTCTGTAGTATATGACTTAGATTCAAAAGATGTAGCTGGTATATCTGGTTACATTCAATTTGAAGAAAGAAACAATGGAGAGGCTCTTGCTACTATTGTTCTGAGTGGTACTCCAGATGGAGGAATGCATCCTGCTCATATTCATGTAGGGTCTGTTGCTGAAGCTCCTGGAGCTATTGCCTTTACTTTTAACCCTGTAAATGGAACCACAGGTAGAAGTATGACCAATGTTGCTATGCTTGATGATGATACAGAGTTCGGCTATGAAGATGTTCTAACTTTTGATGGGTATGTAAATGTTCACTTAAGTGCTGAAGATCTTGCTACTCTTGTTGCTCAGGGGAATATTGGAAGCAACGATTAATAAAATTAATCTAAAAAATTAAACCCGGCTATATGCCGGGTTTTTTTATTTTTACCCTGAAATGAATGACAAAAAAATCTTAGATCACCTCCAGGAATTTCTTACGCCAAGGCGTAAATCTCTATTTGAAAAAGTTCTGGCTGAACGTACGAATCACCTGACCGTTGTAGCCCAGGACGTGTACCAATTACACAATACTAGTGCTGTAGTACGAAGTTGCGATGTGTTTGGTATTCAAAATGTTCATGTAATTGAAGAAAAAATTTCTAGAAGAATAGATAGGGAGATTGCAATGGGTGCTCAGAAATGGGTTGATATTAATCGCTATAATTCTGCGAAAGATTGTGTAAAAAGTTTAAGGGCAGAAGGTTACCGGATTGTGGCTACAAGTCCGCATGACAATTCTCAATTACTAGAGGATTTTGATATTAGCGCTCCAGCAGCTCTTTTTTTTGGAACTGAAAAAGATGGGTTGTCTGAGGAAATATTGAGGGAAGCAGATACAACGATCAAAATTCCTATGGTAGGGTTTACCGAGAGTTTAAATATTTCTGTTTCTGCAGCGATCATTTTGCAAAGCTTAACTTCAAGACTCAAAAAATCTGAAGTAAAATGGCAGTTTAGTGATGAGGAAAAGGACAGGATTCGAATGAACTGGACCAAAAAGACTATAAAAAATTCAGAACAAATTATTGAAAGATTTCTTAATCAGTAATTATTTGTAACTTTTACTCGCCTAAATCTTCTTAATGACCCTCTTTTTTTATTTAATTATTGCGCTAATTACGTTTTTTGCTTTCCTTCATGCGTGGGCAAAGAAGGATTATGATGTGAGTAGAACTGTGGTAATAAACAGGCCCAGGGAAGAAGTTTTCAATTTTGTTCGTCAATTAAGAAAACAGCCGTTATGGAATCCCTGGTTTAAAAGAGACCCAAAAGCTGTTTTAAAATATAAAGGAGAAGATGGAAAAATTGGCGCTAGCTTCTACTGGAAAGGAAACAATAAAGCAGGCGAGGGGATACAACGTATAGTAAAAGCCAAGCAGGGTAGGGTTTTCGAAACCAAGATATTATTTGTAAAACCTGTAAAGGTAAATGCGCTTACCTACATTGGCGTTAAAGAAATTGAAGCCGAAAAAACTAAAATGGTATGGGGAGCTCGCGGAAACCTAGCATTTCCACTATCTATTATCAGTATTTTTTATTCGCCTGAAAAAGCACTGGGAAATAATTTCGACGAAGGTCTAAAAGAATTAAAAAGTATACTAGAAGTGAATTAATTCTTCTGTAAAACCTTATATTCTTCATAACAACTATTTATCGCATCCAGGATCTGAAGGTCATTGGCAGATTTCATGAAATCCTGGGAATAATTACAATTGTTCAGGATCTCATCAATTTCGGCTCTGTTAACCTGCAAAAGCGCCATTAAAGTTTCCCGGTCAAATTTATTACGTAAAAGGCTTCGAATATTTTCATCCTTCTTCATCTGGCGTAATTTCTTCATTTGTCTGGGCCTGGTGCCAAAAATATTATACACAAGATCGGCAGGATTAGAAAGAGATCTTATGGCCTTGGTGACTGCATTTGGAGATGAATCACCTCCTTCATAACCAGAATTTAATCCGGAAATACTATAACGGTAATTATCATAAATAGGAATATTTTTAGCGTCGATCTCAAGATAACCGGTTAATTTTACAGAGTTTACCGTTACTTCTTCTAAAGCAAAACCAAGCTCGGTCATTTTTACTTTTACGTTGCCATACTTAAGCCAGTCATTGGTAACCCTTACGCGTATGGATCTGAATCCCAGGTAAGAAAAGTATAAGGTGTCATTAACCGTAGCCTGAAGTTTAAACTCTCCGTTTTCATCGGTTACCGCACCTTTAACCTGATTTAGGTTTACGATATGCACATTCTCGATAGGCTTATCATTAGCGGCATTCATAACCGTTCCGGAGATCATATCCTGAGCAGAAACGTATCCCGATATAAAGAGAAAAAATATAAGAAGGGTGTTTTTCATAACAATCGGGGCTAAAAATATAAAATCCTCATAAAAAACAATGCCAAACTTAGAGATTAAGTTTGGCATTTCTTTAATTTATTAAGCTTTCGATCTTCTTCGCTTTATTGAATTCTCGATATTCTTATTTCGGCTTTTTTTTCTAGGTCCTTTATCATCCCTTTTTTCAGATCTTCTTCTTCCGCTGAATTTTCCACCTTTATTATCGTCAAAGCTTTTGGAGTTTCTTCTTCCTCCGCCTCCGCGTTCTCTTTTTCTTCCTCCGCCACCTCTGCCAGATTGCTGGTCTTTAGTAACTTCAACGTTGACGAACCTTCCGTTTTGCTTATATTCAGTGAAAGTCTTAAGAATAAGGTCTGTATGCTTTTCATCTGTATTAAAGAATGAAAAACTAGCTTTACAGTCTACTTTGAATACATCGTCCCTGTCCAGATTTAGTTCTTCGGTAAGGAAGTCTTTAAGACTTTTCCAGTCGTATCCGTCTTTAGAACCAACGTTTATGAAATATCTGGTGTTACCTTCAGAAACTTCAGGTCTTCCACCTGCAGATTCTGAACTAAGATCTGGAGCTTTCTGATAATAATTAAAGAAACGGGTGAATTCTACCGAAAAGAATTTTTTGATTAATTCTTCCTTGGTGAAATCTTCTAGCGCTTCATTAATGGTTGGGAGGTAGGGATCTATATCATGATTGATCTCTGTCTTCTTAATATCATTAGCTAAATGAAAAAGCTGTGTTTTACAGATCTCTTTTCCATCAGGAATTTGCTTCTCCTCAAATTTCTGCTGAATGATCTTTTCTATAGTTCTTATCTTACGAACTTCACTTTTAGAAATGATCACCATAGATACACCATTCTTCCCGGCTCTACCTGTTCTACCACTACGGTGAGTATATGTTTCAATCTCGTCTGGTAACTGGTAGTTAATTACGTGGGTAATATCATCCACATCAATTCCACGTGCGGCAACATCTGTTGCTACCAGCATCTGGATCTGGCGACTTCTAAAACTCTTCATTACCAGGTCACGTTGATTCTGACTTAGATCTCCGTGTAATGCCGCAGCATTGTACCCATCTTCTATAAGTTTTTCAGCTACCTTTTGAGTATCTCTTTTTGTTCTACAAAAGATGACCGAGAAAATATCAGGATTAGCATCTGCAAGCCTTTTTAAAGCATCGTAACGATTACGGTGATTTACCAGGTACCATTCGTGAGATACATTAGAAGTACCCGTGTTTTTAGATCCTACAGTGATTTCAATAGGATCTGTCATGAACTTCTTGGCGATCTTTGCAACTTCTTTAGGCATAGTTGCCGAGAATAGCCATGTTTTCTTTTCTTGAGGGGTATGAGAAAGAATACTTTTTATATCTTCATAGAATCCCATGTTCAACATTTCATCTGCTTCATCAAGCACGCAGTATCCTATAGAGGAGATATTGGCCATTCTTCTACGAATCATATCCTGCATTCTGCCTGGAGTAGCTACAATGATCTGGGCTCCTCTTTCTATTGCTCTTGCCTGGTCTGTAATGCTGGCTCCACCGTAAACCGCAACTACGTTCAAAGATTTCTTGTACTTAGAATAATTCTTAAGTTCATTGGTGATCTGCAAACACAGTTCACGGGTTGGAGAAAGGATTAATGCCTGGGTTTTCTTAGAATTTGAATCAATCTTCTGGATTAGTGGAAAGCCAAATGCTGCTGTTTTACCAGTTCCTGTTTGTGCCAGGGACACAAGGTCGGTTTCCTGTTCTAATAAGATTGGGATTGATTTTTCCTGTACTTCACTTGGAGTTTCAAACCCCATGTCTTCAATGGCCTTAAGCAAGTCTGCGTCAAGTCCAAGTTTTTGGAATGCGTTCATTCGTTTAATGTAAGTATTCGATTATAATATGTAAGTGTTACATAAGAAGCGAATCGACATACTTAAAACCTAAACTTCTAGCAACACATCCTCACCCTGAGGAATTTCAAGCGGCAAATATAGTCTTTTATTTTTTACTACCTAGAATAAACTTTGCTTATTTAAATGTCTGAATATCAATGTGTTTTTTGAATCTGGCAGATCATCTAGGATGGATTATTGGGAAAGATATTCGATAAGAGCCCTGAAGGCGATCCCTCTGTGGCTTATTTTGGTTTTCTCATCCATGTCCATTTCTGCAAAACTTTTGTCAAATCCTTTGGGTAAAAAAATAGGATCATAACCAAAACCCTTCTTCCCTTTTCTTTCTTTTAAGATAGTGCCTTCACAAATTCCAGTGAACAGATTTTCATGACCTTTTAAATTAAGGGCGATGACCGTCTTAAATCTCGCGGTCCTATCCTCTCTTTTTTCCAGCTGATCCAGAAGTTTGTCAATATTTTTATCATTGTTCTTTTCATCACCTGCGTACCTTGCCGAATAAACACCCGGTGCACCGGCAAGAGAGTTTACCTCAAGTCCAGTATCATCTGCAAAACAATCGTACCCATAATGATTTTTCACATAATCTGCCTTAATTATGGCGTTCTCGTCGATGGTATCTCCGGTTTCGGGGATATCTTCCCTGCAATCTATATCTGTAAGAGACAGGAGTTCGATATGATTTGGTAAAAGGCTTTCGATCTCTTTAAATTTATTGGGATTATGAGTGGCAAATACTAATTTCATGCTTTGATTATCTGTGGTGGTATGGTTCATTTTTTAAGATGGTAAAAGCCCGGTATAATTGTTCGGTAAAGAATAATCTTACCATTTGATGGGAAAAAGTCATCCTGGATAAGGATATCTTTGAATTGGCTCTATCGTATACTTCTTCAGAAAACCCGTAAGGTCCTCCAATAACAAAAATGAGTCTTTTTAAGCCGGTATTCATTCTCTTCTGAATATATTCTGAAAAGCTCTCTGAGCTGAATTGTTTGCCGTTCTCGTCCAGCAAGACCATGAAATCTGAATTTTGTATACCAGAAAGTATCAAATCTCCTTCCTTTGTTTTTTGCTGGTTTTCGTCCAGATTCTTCACCTTTTTAAGGTCTGGAATAATTTCCAGTTCAAATTTAATATAATGCTGAAGTCTATCTTTATAGATCTTAATAAGTGTGTCCAGCTCTTTTTTATCTGTCTTTCCTATACAGACTAATTTTATGGTCATCCCGTGATTTTAGTACAGACTTTACTACATTTACAAAAATAAGCAGAGAAAATGATCTCACCGGAACTATTTGAAAAAGAAATTGAATTAATTATTAAAAATGCCATTAGGGAAGATGTAGGTGAAGGAGATCACAGTTCCCTGGCCTGTATCCCTGAAGATGCTATCGGGAAAGCAAAATTACTGGTTAAGGATCAGGGGGTGCTTGCGGGGGTAGAGTTTGCTAAAAGAGTATTTAATTATGTAGATCCAGAATTAAAGATGGATGTGCTATTGCAGGATGGACACCAGGTAAAGCGCAGAGATATTGCATTTTACGTGCAAGGAAGCTCACAGTCAATATTAAAAGCTGAAAGGCTAGTGCTCAATGCGATGCAGCGTATGAGTGCGATCGCTACCAAGACGTCAGAATTTGTAGCCAAGCTAGAAGGGACTAAAACCGGGATCCTGGATACCCGGAAAACCACTCCCGGGATTAGGGCCTTAGAAAAATGGGCTGTAAAGATAGGAGGAGGAGAGAATCATCGTTTTGCTCTGTATGACATGATCATGCTTAAGGATAATCATATAGATTTTGCGGGAGGTATTACCAAGGCTATAGATAAGACTAAAAAATATTTAGCAGATAATAATCTAGATCTCAAAATCATTGTGGAAGCCAGGGATATGAATGAGATAAGTGAGATCCTGAAATCTGATGGTGTTTACAGAATCCTTATAGATAATTTCAACTATGAAGAAACACGTAAGGCAGTAGACCTAATTAATGGAAAATGCCTTACTGAATCCAGCGGAGGAATTACACTCGAGACCGCTAGAAGTTATGCCGAATGTGGAGTGGATTTTATTTCCAGCGGTGCTTTAACTCATTCGGTACATAATCTTGACCTGAGTTTAAAAGCCGTCTAATATGGCCCCAGAAAAAAAAGCGAAATCTAAACTTGAAGAATTTTCTGATTGGTGGAAACGCGAGACCAAAAAGATCATTTTGCCGGGTTTGGAAGGATTGTCGCTTTATAATCTATGGATAATATATTGGGGAGGAATAGTGAAAGGGACTTTCTCAACCAGGGCAAGTTCCATTGCTTTTAGTTTTTTCATGGCTATTTTTCCGTTTCTACTATTTATTCTTAACCTAATCCCTTACATCACCTTTATAGATGATTTCCAGATCCAGTTTTTACTGTTTATGGATACGCTGTTACCCCCGGAAACATCAGATTTCTTCGGGACAATTTT
>JBFIMP010000118.1:0-8106 GCA_041611635.1 Christiangramia sp. | reverse complement strand
GATATTGAAGGGCCATTTATTAGGATCCTTGATTTTGAGGGTTTGAGACGGTTGGTTTGACACATTTGATTAGATTTTCAATCTCATTTCCTTTTTCATTGCGACTTCAAAAAGGATATCACCAGACCAGGATTTTAAAGTCAGCTTTTTAACTACGTTAAATTATATACCAGTAAGACTTGCGCAAAACTTTACAAGATTAAAAATTAAGTATCACTATAATTTTTATAGGGTTTACTGATATAAATCATTGAAAGTATTGGTGTTAGGTCTTAAATTCATTCGTCAACTTAAAGTTTTGGTGATGAAAAAAAAGATACTAATACCCACAGATTTTTCCACAAATTCCTGGAATAGTATTCAATATGCCCGGAAGTTATTCAGAAAAGAAGAATGTATTTTTTACATATTAAATGCGTTTACTTCAGAGTTTTACACCACTAATAGCATGATGACCTCAGAGCCTGGAGAAAAATTTTATGACCTCGCCAGGAAGAATTCTGAAGAAGGGCTCAGTGAACAACTGGAATTGCTGAATACTGAGGATCCCATTCCTAACCATACTTACAAAACTATTTCACGCTATAACTTGGTTTTGGATGCGATAAAAAAAACTGTGGAAGAGGAAGATATTGGATTAATTGCCATTAGCAATAAGGGTAAATCTAATGCATCTAATAAATTATTTGGCAGTATGACTATTCAGGTGATGGAAAAGGTAAGGAATTGCCCGGTGCTGGTGATTCCATCTACCTTAAAATTTAAGGCTCCTAATGAGATCGTCTTCCCAACCAGTTTTAAAACGCATTTTAAGCAAAGGGAACTAATTCATTTATATGAAATTTCCAGAATTACCGGCGCTGCAATACGGGTACTCCATGTAAATCTGGAAAAATCATTAAGTGAGAAACAAAAGAAAAATAAGAAGTTATTGGAAGAATGTCTGGAGGGATTGGAGGTTTCTTTCCATTGGATGGATCTCGTGGAAGTACAAAAGGGGGTACAAAGTTTTGTGCAAAGCCGGGGTAGTGAAATGATCGCGTTTATTAATAAGAAACATGCCTTTTTCAATACCATATTTTCATTCCCTATGGTGAAATATTTAGGTCATTACTCAAAAATTCCGGTACTGGTGATGCATGACCTGCGAAACTGATACCAACTTTTCTTTGGAATAAATTGAATGATTCATAGAACATCAGATATAAGAATGAAAAATAAGCCCAATAAACTGAAATATAAAAAACTGGGAATCTCAACCCAGAAGGATAATGTGGTCTATTTAAGGCAGGATAGTGATGTTTGTATTTCTGAGGGTTTTGAAGCGCTTACAAGGCTTAGAGTATCTACAACGAACAGTTCTATTGTCGCCGATTTAAACGTTGTAACCTCTAATATTCTGGGTTTAGATGAGATTGGATTATCTAATAAGGCGGCAGATAAACTGAACCTGGAAGATGGGGATTTACTAAAGGTTTCTCATTTAGAACACATTGAATCTCTTATGCATCTAAGGGCTAAGATTTATAACCAGGAACTGGACTATGAAGCCTATCAAAGTATCATCACCGATATCATCAAGGGGGAATATTCAAATATACAGGTAGCAGCATTTGTGATCGCTTGTGCAGGATATAGAATGACTATCCAGGAAATTTCGAATTTAACCAAAGCCATGACCTGCTCTGGGGTGCAATTAAAATGGAATTCAGAAATGGTCATGGATAAACATTGTATTGGTGGTTTGCCGGGAAACAGAACCACCCCGATAGTAGTTGCTATAGTTTCCGCTTTCGGACTTTACATTCCAAAAACATCGTCCAGGGCAATAACTTCCTCTGCAGGTACGGCAGATACCATGGAAGTTATCACCAATGTATCCCTTTCTCCAGAACAAATTAAAACCGTGGTAGAAAAAGAGGGCGGTTGCTTCGTATGGGGTGACGCAGCTCGTTTAAGCCCTGCAGATGATATTTTGATAAGGGTAGAAAAGGCATTGGATATAGATAGCGAAGGCCAGCTTATAGCTTCGGTTCTTTCAAAAAAAGCTGCTGTTGGTTCTACTCACGTGGTCATAGATATGCCAGTAGGCGAAACTGCAAAAGTTCGAAGTATGGAAACAGCCAGAATGCTGTCTTCGCATATTGAAACCGTGGGAAAGGAAATAGGACTCCAAATAAAAGTGCTTATTACAGATGGCTCTCAACCGGTGGGTCATGGAATAGGTCCTGTTCTTGAAGCTATGGATATCCTGAAGGTTTTACGTAGGGAGCCAGAAGCTCCAAAAGACCTTGAAGAGCGGGCGGTATCTATCGCCGGGCAGTTATTAGAGTTATCTGGAAAGATCGAAGCGGGTAAAGGAATAGAAGTAGCCCTGGACATTCTGGAATCCAGACGGGCCTATGAAAAATTTAAAACTATTTGTTTGGCCCAGGGCAGGTTTAGCGAACCAGAAATAGCAATATTTTCTCATAAGGTATATTCAGAAACCGAAGGAACTTTGATAAGAATAGACAACCGTAAAATTGCTAAACTAGCCAAATTATCTGGTGCACCAGAATTTAGTGGAGCTGGCATCTTGCTGAATGTTCATGTGGGCCATACCATTAAAAAAGGACAGCTATTATTTACCATCTATTCCGGCGCAGAAGGGGAACTTAAATATGCTCTGGGTTATTTGAGAAAGCATTCAGACATATTGACCATACTTTAATATCATGAGCGATACTATCCTTTTCAGTTTTTTGGGGAATGAAGACTTAACGAGAAACCTGGCGAGAAATTTAAAGATGCCTTTAGGAGAGGTTCAATTTCGAAAATTTCCCGATGGAGAATCCTATGTTAGAATTCTTACTGAAGTAAAGCACAAAAATGTGGTCTTAGTATGCACTTTACATCAACCTGATGATAAATTTCTTTCACTATATTTTTTCTGTAAAATAGCCAGAACACTGCAAGCTAAAAATGTATTACTGGTAGCTCCCTACCTTTCTTACATGCGACAGGACAAAACATTTAACCCTGGTGAGGGAATCACCTCGAAATATTTTGGTGATTTGATTTCAGAATCCATAGACGGTTTAGTTACCGTAGATCCACATCTACACAGATTTAAATCGCTTTCTTCAATTTACGCTGTACCCAGCATTGTTGTGCGTGCTGCAGAAGAAATTTCTAGATGGGTCAAACAAAATGTACGTGATCCTTTTTTAATTGGTCCAGACGAGGAAAGTAAACCCTGGATATCGCAGGTGGCGAAAAATGCAAATGCTCCCTTCATCATCTTGAATAAAATTAGATATGGAGACAGGAATGTAAAGGTCTCCTGGCCAGACCTGGAAGCATTTAAGAATAAAACTCCGGTGCTGGTAGATGATATCATCTCAACGGCAGGAACAATGATCGAGACGATAAAACATTTGAAAAATAGTGAAATGAAGAATGTGGTAGTAATTGGAATTCATGCGATTTTTGCCGGTGACGCCTATCAAAATTTAATGGATAGTGGGGTTGGGCAACTGGTGACCTGTGATACGATCCCGCATACTACTAACGCTATAGACCTAAGCAATCTACTGGGAAAAGGAATCGAACAATTACTTCAGAGAATTACCTAATAAAGAATGCCAGGTTTTTACCATTAGGTTATTTGTTGGGGAATCAATTCAAGCACCAAAAATATAATTTCACCTTTTTTCGTACCTGCCTGTTTTCTTGTGTAATTCTATCCTATAGACCACACCCTGCATAGCTTCAGTATATTTATTAAAAGAATCTTTCATAGAATGTTGAACCGTGGTTTCCCCGGTCATAATGGGATTTATGCGATCTAGTAAAACGTGCATGGCCTGTTCCCGGTCATCTGGGTCCTTTAATTCTTCAAACTTCCCCCAGGAAATGACGCTTCGCCAATTGCTCATATTGTCTACCACATCTATTTGGAAACATACATTAGGGTTTTTACGCATCATATCTATCTTCTTACCCTCACGGGTATGTCCATAGATGTAGCCACCATCATAAGCATAAGTAATGGGGACTACGTATACCTCATTTCCAGAATAGCAACCAATGCGGCCTACCACCTGGCAATATAATAGGTATTCTATCTGGCTATTTTTCAACTCTCCTAGCATAATACTGTTAATTTAATAGCTTCAGCAAATTAGATCAACTTATTCAATATCAAAATGATATATATCATTTTTGGGAACTTCTAATTTAGATATCTTACTGTATTAAAGGGAAATCCCTTAACAGAATAAGTCTGAAATCGGGTAGATAGCACTATTGGCTCTTCAGTATCAAAATCTTGGATAGGGATAAATAAAAACTTGATTTCACTTCAATACTTTTAGAAGGACGATGTATCTACTTTATATCTAAATAGATGAAAAAGCCTGGCGATAATAAAGAAAAAAAGAGCTTGCAGGAAACTAAATTACCTGGAAAGCAGGCACCTGGATCGGGCTTTAGCTGGTTGTATTTTTTCATGATCATCTTTATTCTTTTTGTTTCCACATTTTCAAGGTTTGGCAGTGATGTTAGACAAATTAGCTGGTTAGATTTCGAACAGAATATGTTGAGTCAACATGACGTTTCAAAAATTGAAGTGGTTAATAAAGAGATCGCCGAAATCTATATAAAGCCAGAGAAACTTTCTGAAAATAGACACAAAAAGTTAACCGATGGATTTTTCACCAGTGATTCCGGACCACATTACAACATGCAAATAGGCTCGGTAGAAAGTTTTGAAAATAAGCTGAAAGAAGCCCAGCAGGATTTTGCTAAAGATGAATTGATCGAGGTTACCTATACCACTACTTTTAACTGGACCCCAATTCTGGCCTGGATAATTCCCTTTGGGCTTATCATATTTTTATGGGTGTTTCTTCTTCGTAGCAATCGTCCAAGCGGTATGGGTAGTTCAGTTTTTAATTTTGGAAAATCTACGGCTAAGTTAACAGACAGAACCATTAAAAGTACAACCACATTTAATGATGTTGCCGGTTTAAAAGAAGCCAAAGTAGAAATAAAGGAGATCGTGGATTTTCTTAAAAATCCTGGAACTTATACTAAACTGGGAGCTAAAATTCCGAAAGGAGTTTTATTGGTAGGTCCTCCCGGAACAGGGAAAACCCTTATGGCAAGGGCTGTCGCCGGAGAGGCACAGGTTCCTTTCTTTTCTCTTTCTGGATCTGAATTTGTAGAAATGTTCGTTGGAGTTGGTGCTTCCAGGGTGCGGGATCTATTTAAAAAAGCTAAGGAAAGTGCCCCGAGTATCATCTTTATTGATGAAATAGATGCTGTTGGCCGTACTCGTGATAAAGCGAATGCCTTTAGAACCAACGATGAAAGAGAAAGCACCCTAAATCAATTGCTTACTGAACTGGATGGGTTTGGCGTAAATACAGGGGTGATAGTACTTGCAGCTACCAACCGGGCAGATGTCCTGGACAAGGCCCTGCTTAGACCCGGAAGGTTTGACCGGCATATTTTTCTGGAACTTCCCAATAAGGAAGAGCGAAAAGAAATATTCCTGGTACACCTCAGGCCAATAAAAAAAGCCCAGGATGTAGACCTGGAAATATTAGCCTCATTGAGTCCGGGATTTTCGGGTGCAGATATCGCAAATATATGTAACGAAGCTGCCCTGATCGCTGCTCGTAAAAAAAAGAATGAAGTGTCACAGGAAGATTTTATGGAAGCCAGGGACAGGGTTGTAGGCGGATTAGAGCGAAAAAGTAAGATAATTTCTCCAAAAGAAAAGGAGATCGTGGCTTATCATGAAGCCGGGCATGCAGTGGCTAGCTGGTATTTAAAAAACGTGGATTCGCTGGTTAAAGTTTCCATTATTCCCAGGGGAAAATCTTTGGGTGCCGCATGGTATTTACCAGAAGAGCATCAAATTATCACCAGGTCACAGTTCATAGATCAAATTTGTGCCGCCCTGGGTGGCCGGGCAGCAGAAGAGATCATATTTAATGAGATTTCTTCTGGAGCTATAGACGATCTTGAAAAAGTGACCAAACAGGCATATACCATGGTAGCCTATTATGGTCTGGATAAAGAGATAGGCCCAATAAGCTTCTATGATTCTACAGGAAGGTATGAAACTTCGTTTGTAAAACCCTATAGCGAGAAAATGGCTGAAGCTATAGACCGTGAAGTACAGAATCTAATAAACACTGCTTACGAAACAACAAAAGGGATTTTAAGGGAACATCAGGCTGAATTGAAAAATCTAGCGCAGCTTTTACTAAAAAAAGAGGTAGCAGAACAGGAGGATCTGGAAAATATACTGGGGAAAAGAAATAATGAAACCCAAACGATCAATTAAATAATCACGTCATGAAAAGTGGGGTAATTTATAACGATGACCTGCATTTTGAACACCGTCGCTGGCAGGCCGGAATCTTCTTTTGGCAGGATGAGTTAAAATCTTTTAAAAGCAGGCTGGAAGAATTAGCTACTAGGTTTACAGATAAAAAAGTTTTAGCTCAATTGGAGCATTTTCAAAATCAGTTTGTTCGTCATGTAGAGCTTATAGACAGCCTGGAGCATGAAATTAATGTGCATGAAACAGATCTGGCCGAACATTCTGAAAAAAAGGAAGAAGTGCTGGACAGGAACCTTACTAAAATCCATTTTGAATTCAGAGAACATATGGAAGTTCAAAGAAAGATTTATGCCGATCTCAAGGAAGAGTTTTTCCGGTTTCTTTCTAAATATATACAGAAAGCATAAAATTTGATAAATAAGTTTCTGTTGGATAAGATCATTCTGTTTCAATGCAAGGGTTCATCGTTAAATATTTGGCTCATAGGAAATAATAAGATGCAGTTGATATTGGGAAAAATAATTTTCAAAATAATTCTAAAGATCTCTAAAATGATCCTTAAAAACTTTACTTCATTAAAAAGTCCCGAAAAAGCGCTGGAAGAAGCAAACCGGGAAATTCAGAAAATGGCCCTAGACCATTATCTGCCGAAGGAAATAGCGCAGTCTGAATCTGTGTATTATAATTCGTTTAAAGAATCTGAAGAGTTCCACTTCAGCCTTACCGTGCTTTTTGTAAAAGAGGAACAGTTTAGATAGTTCGATATAGTATTAAAAATACCTGAATGGGAAGGATCGCCAATCCTGCCAGGAAAATTATATTCTTTTGTAATCGAGAATGAACATTTGAAAAAATTATCCGGGCTTATGCCAGGAGTGCCGGGTTGTCCTTTAGGGATGTAGATATTTTAAAAAGAAGCTTTAACAGTGACATAATTAGAAGAACTGGCCGGGAGGCTTTAAGTTGATATAGGCGAGTGAGCGAACGAGCTTCATCCCGATTTTAAAAAGACTTATGGGAAACCCTAATTAAAGGATGATGACTGAATTAGGATTTTGTGGAAGAATTTACAATTAATAAAAAAGTGATATGTCCATTTGTGAAAAAAGCGGTTAACAGGAATCCCATTGATATTCTAAAATTAAAAAAATGGAAAAGGAAAAATCTTTAGTTGAAATTCCTATAGGGAAAATTAACCTAAAGGGTATCTTAAGGATTGCCTCCAGGCAACAGGGAATGATCGTCTTTTCCCATGGGAGTGGTAGCAGCAGACTCAGCTCCCGGAATAATTATATCGCAGAATATCTCAAAGACAAGGGCTTTTCTTCTTTGCTATTCGATCTTCTAACCCAAAAAGAGGACCAGGTCTATGAAAACAGGTTTAATATAGAACTACTTGCCAAACGGCTAACTAAGGTTACGCAATGGCTTTTAAAGCTTAAAGATATGGCAGGTGTTCCCATAGGATATTTTGGAGCAAGTACTGGCGCTGCTTCTGCATTGATGGCTGCTTCTGGACTAAATACTACAATCGCTGCAATAGTTTCCCGGGGAGGAAGGCCAGATCTCGCCATGTCTGTGTTAGAAAAGGTAAATGCGCCTACACTTTTAATAGTTGGAGGTGACGATATACCGGTAATAGAATTAAATAGAAAAGCTTATAAATCCTTAACAGGGATAAAAAAAATGGAGATAGTTAAAGGCGCCACCCATTTATTTTCGGAATCCGGGAAACTGAATGAGGTGGCTGTTTTATCAGCAAATTG
>JBFIMP010000117.1:0-8152 GCA_041611635.1 Christiangramia sp. | reverse complement strand
TCCAACGACATTAAAATCTAATTAATATTCTTTTTTTTAAATACAGGGCATGCATAAAAGACATAAAATTATGTCTATGGCATTCGTAGGAAATAGATATGGGTAAGTCTTACTTAGAGATTCAAATATAGGTGATTTCCCCCATTAGGGAGAAAAAAAACGAGTAATATTATACTGACATTCAATAAGTTAAAAAAAAGCTGAATGGTGTATTTTAAGACTTCAAAACCTATAGAAAATTTTGTTCTTTTTAACGTATTTTAGCCTTTCATATAATAGAATTAATGCTTCCTGCAAAAAATTACATCAACCTTAACATCAGTAGATTGCCAATAGCTTTTTATATATAATTACAATAAGTAACTTTGCCACCTTGAAAAAATTTATGGCAAAAACTGAAGATAGAATTGAAGTACTGGGTGCCCGAGTCCATAATCTCAAAAATATAGATGTTAATATTCCCCGGGAGAAATTAGTGGTGATTACCGGTCTTTCGGGTTCAGGAAAATCATCCCTAGCATTCGACACTATTTACGCTGAAGGACAAAGGCGTTATATTGAAACTTTCTCTGCCTATGCCCGGCAATTCCTGGGTAGCCTGGAAAGACCAGATGTAGATAAGATTGATGGATTATCCCCTGTAATTGCTATAGAACAAAAAACTACCAGTAAAAACCCGAGAAGTACAGTTGGAACAATCACCGAGATCTATGATTTTCTGCGTTTACTGTTCGCCAGAGCCGGAGAAGCTTATAGCTACAATACCGGTGAAAAGATGGTTAGTTATACAGATTCCCAGATCAAGGAATTGATCCTCGAGAATTTTAAAGGAAAAAAAGTAAATATCCTGGCCCCGGTGATAAGGAGCAGGAAAGGTCATTACAGAGAATTGTTCGAGCAGATTGCCAAGCAAGGCTTTATAAAGGTGAGAACAGACGAAGAGGTGGTAGATATCGAGAAAGGAATGAAACTGGATCGATATAAAACCCACGATATTGAGATAGTAATAGATCGTCTTAAAATTGAGGACAAACCAGATACAGACAAACGGCTAACCGAGAGTATTAAAACGGCGATGTATCACGGCGATGATACGCTAATGATCTTGGAACAGGATACAGGAAATGTAAGATATTTTAGCAGAAACCTGATGTGTCCTAGTACAGGAATAAGCTATCCTAATCCTGAACCGAATAGTTTTTCTTTTAATTCACCAAAAGGCGCCTGCCCCAACTGTAATGGTATTGGAAGCCTTTACCAGGTTAATATCGATAAAATAATCCCAGACACTTCTTTATCTATTAAAAACGGAGGCCTGGCTCCGCATGGACCGCAAAAAAAGAACTGGGTATTTTCTCAATTGGAATTAATCTCCGAAAGATTCGATTTTAAACTAACAGATCCTATTAAAAAAATCCCACAGGAAGCCATCAATATGATACTGTACGGCGGGAAGGAAAAATTTTCCCGTGAATCCAAAGCTTTAGGAATAACCAGGGATTATAAAATAGACTTCGAGGGTGTGGCTAATTTCATAGAAACAACCTATAGAAATAATGATTCCTCATCGCTAAGACGCTGGTCTAAAGAATATATGGATAAAGTGATTTGTCCCGAATGTGAAGGTTCAAGGCTTAAAAAGGAAGCATTATATTTCAAGATCTACAATAAGAATATTTCAGAACTTTCACATCTCGATATTACAGATTTATTTGAATGGTTTAAGGATATAGAAAAAAATCTTTCTGAGAAACAATTGCAGATCGCAGAAGAAGTTATAAAGGAGATCAGGACCAGGCTGCAATTCCTTTTAGATGTAGGTTTAACTTATCTTAATCTTAATCGTAGTTCAAAATCTCTTTCTGGTGGTGAAGCCCAAAGAATAAGGCTTGCTACCCAGATTGGTTCGCAGTTAGTGGGTGTTCTGTATATTCTTGATGAACCAAGTATAGGTCTTCATCAAAGAGACAACGAAAAGCTTATAAATTCACTGGAATCGCTACGAGATATAGGGAACACGGTGATCGTTGTAGAGCATGATAAAGATATGATCGAGCGGGCAGATCACGTAATAGATATTGGTCCCCGCGCGGGAAAACATGGAGGTGAGATCATAAGTGAAGGCACCCCGGCTGAACTAATGGAGCATGATACATTAACTGCAGATTATCTAAGCGGTAAAAGAGAGATCGAGATCCCTAAGGAACGCAGAAAAGGGAATGGTAAAAAAATAGACCTGAAGGGAGCGACCGGTAATAACCTTAAAAAGGTAAATATCAGTATTCCCCTTGGCAAGATGATCGCGGTGACTGGAGTTTCGGGAAGTGGAAAATCCACCCTAATCAATGAGACGCTCTACCCTATCATGAATGCTCATTATTTTAATGGTGTAAAAAAGCCAAAACCTTATAAAAGTATCAAGGGTTTAGATCATATAGATAAGGTAATAGACATTAATCAGAGTCCAATTGGGCGAACTCCAAGATCGAATCCTGCGACCTACACCGGTGTATTTTCAGAAATAAGAAGCCTTTTTGCGAAAACTCCGGAAGCTCTTATAAGAGGTTACAAACCAGGAAGATTCAGTTTTAATGTAAAGGGAGGTAGATGCGAAACCTGTAAAGGTGGCGGATTAAGGGTTATAGAAATGAATTTTCTGCCAGATGTATATGTAGAATGTGAAACCTGCCAGGGAAAAAGATTCAATCGCGAAACCCTGGAAATACGATATAAAGGAAAGTCTATTGCAGATATTCTGGAAATGACCATCGATGAGGCTACTCCTTTCTTCGAAAACATTCCAAAAATTTACAGGAAATTAAAAACGATTCAGGATGTTGGGCTTGGATATATCAGCCTTGGCCAGCAATCTACAACTCTATCTGGAGGAGAGGCTCAAAGAATTAAACTGGCCACAGAACTTTCCAAGCGTGATACCGGAAATACTTTCTATATATTAGACGAGCCAACAACCGGACTTCATTTCGAAGACATAAGGGTTTTAATGGAAGTTCTAAATACGCTAACCAATAAAGGAAACACTGTTTTAATAATAGAACATAACATGGATGTTATTAAAATGGCAGACTATATTATAGATATTGGTTATGAAGGAGGAAAAGGCGGAGGTGAAGTTGTGGCAACGGGAACACCTGAGGAGATTATTAAAAATACAAAAAGTTATACTGCTAAATTCCTTAAAAAGGAATTGCACTAATCTAAAAGAATGAAGACACACAATAAGAACAAGGCCTGGAATGAGATAAAGACAAATGATTCCTGGGCGATCTTTAAGATCATGGGGGAATTCGTTAATGGTTACGAAAAATTAAGTCAGATTGGTCCCTGTGTTTCAATATTTGGTTCGGCTAGAACCAAACCAGACATGAAATATTATAAACTGGCAGAGAAGGTGGCCAAGAAAATCGTAGATCATGGTTATGGTGTCATCACTGGCGGTGGTCCAGGGATCATGGAAGCAGGAAATAAAGGAGCCCACCTGGCCGGGGGTACCTCTGTAGGTCTAAATATCGAGCTTCCTTTTGAACAACATGATAATCCATACATCGACAATGATAAGAGCCTGGATTTCGATTACTTTTTTGTTAGAAAAGTAATGTTTGTGAAATACTCACAGGGCTTCGTAGTGATGCCTGGTGGATTTGGAACGTTAGATGAGCTTTTCGAAGCGATCACCCTTATACAAACGCATAAGATCGATAAATTCCCTATCATCCTTGTAGGTAGTGAATTCTGGGGTGGATTGGTAGATTGGATCAAAAGCACACTTCTAGATAGTTTTCAAAATATTAGTGCAGCAGATATAGATCTTGTTCAGGTCGTAGATACCGAAGATGAAGTTATTGAAATACTTGATCAATTCTATGGCGAATATAATCTTAGTCCTAATTTCTAGTTAAACGGACAGTTGAAGGAATTAAAGTTTCATTATATTTAGCCCTGATTGCTTATCAGTTCTAAATCTATTGCTAATTGAAACACCTTCAGTTTTTCCTGATATTTTTGTTTTTTTCAGGATGTCTTTCTGCTCAGAATGCCATCGATGTTAGCGCACGTCTAATTGATAGCACTCACACGATAAGTATAGACCAGAGAATCAAGTTTGTAAATACCGAAAACAGGGAATTATCAACAATTTACCTGAATGACTGGAACAACGCTTTCAGCACTAAAACCTCAGCATTAGCAAAACGTTTCGCAGAAGATTATGCGAGACGTTTTCACTTTGCTAAAGATCATGAAAGAGGGCACACTACTATCCATTCAATCAAGGAAGACGAAAATTTAGATCTTGCCTGGGACAGGCCCGGTGAAGTTGTAGACTTACTTAGAATTAAACTAAAGAAGCCATTAAAACCCGGGGACTCCATAAACCTTAATCTAAGCTATGACCTTAAAATTCCAGACGACAAATTTACCAGGTACGGGCGAGATAATGAAGGTAACTATAAGTTAAGATATTGGTATATGGTGCCCGCGCCCTTGGATGATGGCTGGAAACTTTACAGTCACAAAGACCTGGGAATGCAATATGTGAAACCATATAGCATCAAAATAAAATTAGACATTCCTACCGAATTTTATGCTGCCTCGGCATTGAACCTTACCAGAACTCAAACAAGACAGGGATTTAAAACTATTAATTTTGAGGGAGAGCAAAGAGTAGACAGCGAACTATATCTTACCAGGTCCTTTATTTTTGAATCCATTAGTACGAACGGAAATCAGATAATTACCAATATCAGGGATGAAGACATTCAGTTTGATATAAAGAATACGCTACTGGAAAGAACCGTAGGCTTCCTGGAAGAAAGGCTTGGCGAATATCCTCACAAAAATATTTTCATTACCCAGGACGATTATCTGAACAGTCCGATATATGGCTTAAATCAATTACCCAGCTTCATAAGACCATTTCCAGATGGATTCCAATATGATATCAAATTATTTAAGACAATCACCTCCCACTATCTTAAGAATACCATATTTATTAATCCCAGACAGGAAAAATGGGTGACAGATGCTATTATGGTCTCACTTATGATGGACTATGTGGATACCTTTTACCCAAATATGAAACTTATTGGAAGCCTGAGTAAGATTATAGGAATACGGTGGTTTCATTTGGCAGACCTGGAGTTCAACGATCAGTACCAGTTCCTTTACATGAACATGGCCAGACTAAACCTGGACCAGCCTCTTACTACAAGCCAGGACTCACTGGTGAAATTCAATAAAAATATCGCGAATGCCTATAAGGCTGGAATTGGCTTGAAGTACCTGGAAGATTTTCTGGGGGACGAATCTGTGAGTGAATCTATTTCAGAATTCTACAAAAAATATAAACTGAAAAAGGTTACCGATGAGGATTTTGCAGAAATCCTGCAGAAAAATGCTACCAAGGATATTTCATGGTTTTTTGAAGACTACGTGAATACGAACAAAAAGATAGACTTCAAGATCGAGAATGTTGAGAAGCTTGGAGACTCTTTGAAGGTGACCATTCAAAACAGACGTGACAACAATATGCCGGTAAGCTTATATGGCCTTAAGGACGGCAAGCAAGTGTACAAGACCTGGGTGGAAAATGTGCGCGATACCCTTAGCGTCACTATACCAAACAATGATTTTGAAAGACTGGCGCTGAATTACAACCAGGAAATTCCAGAATTTAACCAGCGTAATAATTATGCCGGGGTTACCAAACTTTTAGATAAACCAATTCAGTTTAGATTACTTCAGGATGTCGAAGATCCAAGATATCACCAGGTTTTCTTCATGCCAGAATTTGATTATAATCTTTATGACGGTGTATCTATCGGGCCTAAATTATACAATAAGACAATCCTGAGCAGAACCTTTAATTTTGCTATTTCACCAAAATATGGGTTCACCAGTGAGACCCTGGTAGGTTCAGCCTCCATTTATAATGCACATCAGTTCGAAAATAAAGAACTTTACAGCATCTATTACGGTATTGGAGGCACAAGGTTTTCCTATGGTTACGGCCTCTTCTATGAGAAGTTTACGCCTTTTCTAGTTTTTTCGTTTCGTAACTCTTATTTAAGAAGTAACGAACGTCAAAGATTATTGCTAAGAAACGTTAATGTGAGCAGGGATCAGAATCCAGAAGCGCCCCTTATTCAGCCAGACTACAATGTTTTCAATGTAAATTACAGCTACAGCAATCCTAATTTCCTAAAACATTTAACTGCTTCAGTAGATTATCAGCTATCAGATAAGTTTAGCAAAGTTGCTATAACCGCAGAATACAGGAAACTTTTTACCAATAACCGACAGATCAACCTTAGGTTTTTCTCTGGCGCTTTTCTGTACAATGACGCCAGGTCTAATGATTACTTCAGCTTCGCCCTGGACCGCCCAACAGATTATATGTTCGATTATAATTACTACGGCCGTAGCCAGGGAAGCGGATTATTCAGCCAGCAGATTATTGTTGCTGAAGGTGGCTTTAAATCCCAGTTACAGCCAGAATATGCCAATGAATGGATCACCACCATGAATGCGAGCACCAATATATGGAACTGGATCCATGCCTATGGTGACGTTGGTATTGTAAAAAATAAGGGGGAAAGTGGTAAACTCTTATTTGATTCAGGAGTAAGAGTGAGCCTGGTTCAGGATTATTTTGAACTCTTCTTCCCTGTTTACTCAAGTTTAGGCTGGGAAGTAGGACAACCAGATTATGATCAGAGGGTTAGATTTATCGTGGCGCTGGATGTGAATACATTGATAAGGCTGTTTACCAGACGCTGGTATTAAGTAAAAAACTAATTATTAAATATTCACTATCTGAATTTCGGTATTATCAACAAATTCAGAATAATAGAGTATTTAATTCTAATTTAAATATCAAATAAAGGTTAAAATTGCATTATTATCAATTTTAGCTAAAAAATTTGAATTGTATTTAATCATACTTTTCGTTACATTTGTTACCATTCAAAATTATGTTCATGCAAAGCGAAACACAAACTGAAAATTCAATTTCATTTGATGAATTCAAGTCTCAAGTGCTTAAAGATTACAGAACTGCTGTCACCAGCCGTGAATGTAGCCTTTTAGGACGAAGGGAGGTGCTTACCGGGAAGGCGAAGTTTGGAATATTTGGTGACGGAAAGGAAGTACCGCAGTTAGCCATGGCCAAAGCCTTTAAGAATGGAGATTTTAGATCTGGTTATTACCGTGATCAAACTTTCATGATGGCGATCAATGAACTTACACCAGAACAATTTTTTGCCGGCCTTTATGCCGATACCGATATAGAAAATGAACCAATGTCTGCAGGACGCCAGATGGGAGGTCACTTTATGACCCACAGCCTGGACGAAAATGGAGAATGGAAAAATTTGATGGAGCAGAAAAACTCCAGTTCAGATATTTCTCCAACTGCGGGACAAATGCCTCGATTACTAGGATTAGCTCAGGCTTCCAAAGTCTACCGTAATGTAGATGGGATAGAAGCTGCTAAATTTTCTGATAAAGGAAATGAGATCGCCTGGGGAACCATAGGAAATGCCAGTACCAGTGAAGGTCATTTCTGGGAAACCATCAATGCTGCCGGAGTACTGCAGGTACCAATGGTTGTGAACGTATGGGACGATGAATATGGGATCTCAGTTCATGCAAGACATCAAACCACCAAAGAGAATATTTCTGAAATTCTGAAAGGATTTCAGAGAGATGAAGAAAATGAGGGTTACGAGATTATGGTAGTAGAAGGTTGGGATTATCCCAAACTTGTAGATACCTATGAAAAAGCATCTGCTATTGCCAGACAAGAGCACTGCCCGGTGCTAATCCATGTGATCGAGCTAACCCAGCCACAAGGGCATTCTACTTCTGGGTCTCACGAGAGATATAAATCTGAAGAAAGGCTTAACTGGGAAAAAGAACACGATTGCAATCTTAAGTTCAGGGAGTGGATCATAGAAAATGATTTCGCCAGCGCAGAGAAACTTGATGAACTTGAAAAGGAGATTAAAAAGGAGATAAGAACAGCCAAGCACAATGCCTGGACCGCGTACCTTAATCCTACTCTTTCTAAACAAAAAGAACTGGTTAAATTGCTGGACGATGCTGCCAAGGCTAGTGCAAATGGGAATTTTAT
>JBFIMP010000116.1:0-8189 GCA_041611635.1 Christiangramia sp. | reverse complement strand
GCAGGACGAGGGGGAGAAGACTCTTCAGGATGTTTTTGATAATTACGATAGGGTTTTTACTAAGATAGAAGAAGAAGAGAATGAGGCTGCTGAAAATCTTGCTCCATTATTGAAAAAACAGGAAGAAGGAGAGGATCTTACCGCAAAGGAGCAAAAGCAGATTAAGTATGCAGAGATAAATCTTTCTAATTACAGTAAAGTTAAAGAGGCTATCAACGCTAAACTTGGTGCAAGAGCAGATTGTGACAACCTTATTCCTTTATACAGCAAAGATTTTGATGCTAAGCAAGGGGATGTTGCATGGTTGAAAAATGTAAATGCCAGACTTTCTGCTAAAGATTGTACCGAAGACCCACTTTTTATAAAGGTTTCTGAAGCTTTACACAAATTAGAGCCTTCTGCTAAGTCTGCGTACTCTCTAGGTCAGTTAGCTGAATCTAAAGGTAACAGTTCTAAGGCGCTGCAGTATTATAACCAGGCTGCAGAGCTTGAAACAAATAAATCAGACCAGGCTAAGATCTACTATAGGATCGCAAACAACTACAAGGATAAAGGTAGTTTTGGCCAGGCAAGAAACTTTTACAACAAAGCGCTTCAGGCTAAGCCTTCTTTAGGTAGTGCATACCTTCAGATTGCCAGCATGTATGCTCAGAGTGCCAACAACTGTGGTGAAGATGCATTTAATAAAAGAGCGGTTTACTGGTTAGCGGCAGATTATGCTTCCAGAGCAGCAAGGGTAGATCCATCTATCTCAAGTAATGCGAATCAGGCTGCTGCTGCTTATAAAGGTAGGGCTCCGCAAAAGTCAGATGTATTCCAGTCCAGTAAAAACGCTGGAGATGCGATCTCTATTGGATGCTGGATAGGTGAGACTGTTCGTATCCCGAACCTATAAGATGAAACTCACATATAGTAATATAATTTCAGGCATTGTCACGCTTATAGGTGTGACAATGCTTTTTTCATGCGAGGGTAATCTTAGGGAAGTAAGAGCCTTCAGTTTGGAGGAAGATGCTCCTCAGGCGATCGCCGAAGGCATCAATTTGAAATTCACCGATTCGGGTAGGTTGGTAGCAACTCTCAGAAGTGCGAAAATGCTGGATTATACCAATAAGTCTTTCCCTTACCGAGAATTTCCAGACGGAGTGGAAGTTGAGTTCTTTGATGAGGAGAACAAAAAAAATACAGTAACTGCAGATTATGGAATTGTTTATGAAAAGACAAAGCTCATAGATCTGCAGGGAGATGTGGTGATACTTACCGCAGATAGTACTAAATTAGAGGCTAGTCAGATCTTCTGGGACCAGGAAAGGAACTGGATCTTTACAGATAAACCCAATACCATAAGATTTCCAGACGGCTCATATACAGATGATCTTGGTTTTGATTCTAATCAGGATTTCAGTAATTTTCGATCTAGAACCAATACTGGTATACAGATAATAGAAGAAAAAAAGGATGAATAAATTTTTTAGATATTTTGAATACGCCTATCTGTTTTTTGCAGCATTCTTTCTGTTTGAAGCTATCAGGATATGGAATACCGAGAGAAACAGGTCTTATTTGTTCCTGTTCTTCGTCGCTATCGCCATTTTTATGTTCTTCTTTAAAAGACGTTTTAGGCGTAAATATGAAGATCGTAATAAATAGCCTAAATGGAGGTTAATATACTCGTTATAGTTTGTTCCTTATTGCTTTCCGCTTTCTTCTCTGGAATGGAGATCGCTTATGTTTCTTCGAATAAGATCTTTATAGAGATCGAAAAGCGGCAAAATGATTTTCTTGCCAAAGTCCTGAAAAGACTTACCAAAAAACCTTCAAAATTTATCGCCACCATGCTCGTAGGGAATAATATTGCCCTGGTGGTCTATGGTTTCTTTATGGGTGATCTGTTAATGACCTGGTTGAGTGGCATAGATTCCCAAAGTGGATTGGTGAACTATATAATTACAGACCTGAGCCTGCTCACCCAAACGGTGATTTCAACCCTTATCATATTACTTACAGCCGAGTTTCTGCCTAAAGTGATCTTTCAGATCTATGCGAATTCCATGTTGAAGTTCTTCGCGGTTCCGGCCTATATTTTCTATTTACTTTTCAGTTTTGTGTCTTCCTTTGTCATCTGGATATCAGATATTATTCTTAAGCGATTCTTTAAGACCGATGGCGACGAGGTCCAGCTTGCTTTCAGTAAGGTTGAGCTCGGGAATTTTATTAGTGAGCAAATGGAAACCATAGAGGAGCAGGACGATGTGGACAGCGAAATCCAGATATTTCAGAATGCCCTGCAGTTTTCAGATATCAAAGCCAGGGAAGTGATGATCCCAAGAACAGAGATCATCGCGGTAGACCAGAACCAGGCCCCAGATGATCTTATTCAGACTTTTACCGAAACCGGTCTATCCAAATTGCTGGTATATAATGAAACTATAGATGATATTATTGGTTATGTACATTCCTTTGAACTATTCAAAAGGCCAAAATCCATAAAATCGATCTTATTGCCGGTCATATTTGTGCCAGAAACCATGTGGATCAAGGATGTGCTGAATATTCTCATTAAAAAAAGAAAAAGCATTGCCGTAGTAATAGATGAGTATGGAGGTACCAGCGGAATGATGACCGTAGAAGATATAGTTGAGGAACTGTTCGGCGAAATTGAAGACGAGCATGATTCAGCAGTTCTTATCGAAGAAAAACTAGCAGAAGATCAATTTAGATTTTCTGCAAGATTAGAGGTGGATTATCTCAACGAAAATTATAAAGTAGATATTCCCGTAGGCGAAAACTATGAAACCCTAAGTGGTTTTATTGTGAATCATACCGAAGAAATTCCACAGCAGGGGGAGGTAATTCGCATTGAAGATTTCGAAATAAAAATCATTGAAACTTCTAATACCAAAATCGAATTGGTAGAGCTTAAAATCAATCCTCAAGATTAAAGCTTGAAAGTTAAGAATTTGCTAATTTTAAATTTTATTATTAGCCTAAAAACCTTATTTTCGCCCCCTATATTTTGACAAATTATACATTCAAATGGCAGTATTAAACAAAATCAGACAAAGGTCTGTTTTCTTGATTATCATCATCGCTTTGGCCCTATTTTCTTTCGTATTGGCCGATGTGATTAGAAACGGAGGCTTAAGCTCTCAAAATTCTCAGAATGTTATTGCTACCGTAAATGGTAACGAAATAAGCAGGGAAGAGTTCGCTCGTGAAGTAGAAGCATTTGAAAGAAATATGGGTAGGAATTTTAGCACTACTCAGGCAGTAAACCGTATTTGGGATCAAAAGCTAAGAGAAGTAATCCTAACCGAGCAGGTTGAGGAACTGGGAATAAGAGCCGGTGAAGGACAAATAACAAGTCTCGTGAGATCTCAAATGGCTGGAAACCCTAATTTCACCAACGAAGCTGGGATGTTCGATGAGAACAGGCTAAGAGAGTATGTAGCCAACTTAAGAGAGACTTCACCTGAAGCTTATCAGCAGTGGCAGCAGTTTACTTCAAACCTGGCTAAAACTGCCAAGCTGAATACTTACTATAATATGGTAAGCGCTGGGGTTGGAGCTACTTTACTGGAAGGTGAGCAGGCGTACAGACTACAGAATGATAATATCAATATGAAATTTGTGCAGATTCCTTATTCTTCAATTCCAGATAGTGAAGTTGAAGTGACTAAATCTGATATCAAATCTTACCTTAATGATCATAAATCGCGTTTTGAAACTGAAGCTTCTAGAAACATTCAGTACGTTATCTTTAATGAGAGTGCTTCTAGCCAGGATAAAACCGATGCAAAAACAGCAATCAATGATTTAAGAGGTGAGCGTGTGGAATATAATGCAGCAATCGGAGCCAATGATACTGTTGCTGGATTTGACAATACTGAAGATTATGCTGAATTTATCAGTAATAATTCAGATCTGCCTTATGAGAACAGGTTTAAATTCAGAAATGATTTTACTGGAGAAAACGCAGAAGCCATCTTCAATCTTAATGAGGGTGAAACATTCGGTCCTTATGAGGAGAATGGATATTGGAAATTAAGCAAGGTTGTAGAGACCAAAACTATTCCAGATTCTGTGAAAGCTAGTCATATTTTGATCGCTTACCAGGGTACTCAGTTAGGAGCTGGACTGGATAGAACTAAGGAAGAGGCTAAAGAGCTTGCAGATAGTATTGCAGGTGTTGCAAGAGCAAATAAAGATAAGTTCGCAGAACTTGCTTCAGAATTTTCTGCAGATACTTCTAATAAAGAAAACGCTGGAGATCTTGGATATTTCACTCCTGGAATGATGATTCCGGCATTCGAAAACTATGTCTTTGATAACTCAACCGGAGACATCGGGGTTGTAGAAACGCCTATTGGTTACCATGTGATTTCTATAGAAGATCAGACCGATGCTGCAAGAGCAGTAAAAGTTGCAACCCTTGCAAGGGAGATCGAGGCATCAGAGAAAACAATGAATGACCTTTTTAATGAGGTTACTAAATTCGAGATCTCTGCTTCTGAAGGTGATTTTGCAAACGTTGCCAAAGAAGGTAATTACGAGGTAAGAACTGTAAAGGATATTAAAGCTCTGGAAGAGAATATTCCCGGTGCTGGTGCACAGCGTAGAGTTGTACAATGGGCTTTTGAAGATGAATCTGAAGTTGGAGATGTAAGAAGATTTGACACTAATGAGGGTTATATAGTAGCTCAGTTAACGGCTAAAAAAGATAAAGGTTTGATGAGTGTAGAGGAAGCTTCCGCTACCGTTACACCAATCCTTAAAAAGAAGAAAAAAGCTGAGATTATAAAATCCAGAATTAAGGGAAGTAGTCTTAAAGAGATTTCGGAAAATCAGGGTGTAAGTGTTCAAACTGCAGATGCGGTTAACCTTAGCAGTCCTACTCTGGCAGGTGCTGGTGAAGAGCCGGAAGTTGTGGGAGCTGTTTTCTCTTTGAAAGTAGGAGATCTAAGTGGGCCAATCGCTGGTGAAAAAGGTGTTTATGTAGCAGAATTGGTGAGTAAGTTCGAAGCTCCGGCTATGGATTCTTACAAGGGATATGCGCAGCAGGAAAGTGCTGCACGTAGAGCACAGGCAGGTGTGAGAGTATTTGAGGCTCTTAAAAAGAAAGCTGATATTGAAGATAACAGAGCTAGATTTTACTAGACCGCTGAATATTAAGATAAAAAAAGCCTCACCGATTAGTGAGGCTTTTTTTATTTGATGAGATCCTTGTAATTAAAGATCGTATCGTAGCTTTTGTTTCGGAAATATTCCTTTTCGTCTTCATTTCCGGTTGCGAGGATAAAATCACCTCCCCAGCCGCCGAGACTTTTAATTAAGCCGGGATAATCGGGGAAAAGTTCCTCCTGGATCCTGGGAACATTAATGGCTTTAGAAATCAGCATCTCATGGGCCTGCAGCAGCATTCTGAATTCCAAGATGTTTTTAGAGGTGATAATCTGTTCTGTGATTCCTGAGATCTTTTCAGTGAGGTCTTTTATGTTCTCTTTTGGGGTATTTCGGTAATGTGCAATAGCTTCGCGGCTGTTTTGTTTTCTGTTCAGGTAAATAAAGAATAGCTCTTCTTTAAATGGCGGATCAAAATCTGCCGTATAGGCTGCGACACCATTTTTCGTGAGCTGGAAAGTGATTGGGAGGTCACTTTTGGCAACCGCAATATCGTATCCGCTACCCCCAAAACTATCTTCCAGTAACTTGTAGGCGTCAACCTGTAGCCATTGCGCCAGGTTATTTATAAGGGTAGAAGATGTCCCCAGTCCCCATTTCCTGTTAAAATCCAGTTTTGTTCTTATGGTGTAACCTTCATCTAGAAAGGCTTCAGGGTTCATGCTAAAAGCAGATTTTAATAGCTGCTGAAGCCTTTTTGCGGTTTCCTTGTATTCGGGCTTGTCTGAAGTTAGTAATATTTGAAAGTCACCCCTATTAATCCGGAATTGAGATTCAAACCAAATTTTGTCATTTTCATCGAGGCTCCTCCAGGAAATGAAGCCGGTTTCACCTGCTGAAACTTCCATGCTCTGTCCTTTTACGGTGGGTACGGCTAGTGATTTCGCCCCGTCCAGAACGGCATATTCCCCTGTTATTAATAGTTTCCCATTGCTTCTGAATACCTGCATTAAGATCTTATATTTTTTAGTTGTTCCATTACACTGCTGTGAGTGATGGTATGGTGGGTAAAGTATTCTACAAGTTCTTCTTTTTCTTTATCTGTCGCCTTGTTCTGATTGAGAATGTTCATCAGGTGCATTTTCATATGTCCCTGTTGTATCCCGGTGGTGGTTAAAGATCTTAGAGCAGCAAAATTCTGAGCCAGACCTGCAACAGCAGTGATTTCCATTAATTCACTGGCCGAGGGTCTCTGTAAGATGTCCAAAGCGAGTTTCACCAGAGGGTGCAGACTGGTTAGTCCGCCCACGGTCCCAAGGGCTAATGGTATTTCCATCCAGAATTTAAAGATCCCATTTTCGATTTCAGCATGGGTTAAACTGGAATACTGTCCATTCCTGGAGGCGTAAGCATGAACTCCTGCTTCCACGGCTCTAAAGTCATTCCCTGTGGCCAGAACAACTGCGTCTATACCATTCATAACTCCCTTGTTGTGAGTAACGGCACGAAAAGGTTCGATCTCGGCTATTTTAACGGCCTGAATGAATTTTTCAGCGAAATCCTCTCCTTTCATATTCTCATCTTCAGAAAGCTGATCTACGGGGCAGGATACTTCTGCTCTTACAATACACTCGGGTACGTAATTTGAAAGTATGCTCATGATCACCTGAAGGTTTTTCTCTTCTTCAGTAAAATCAGGATTCTTCCCGGCTTCTTCTTGTAGCACTTCGGCAAATTTCTCAAGACAGGAGTTAATGAAATTGGCGCCCATAGAATCCCGGGTGTCAAATTTCACAAATAACTGGTAATAATTTTCCAGTTTTTCGGTCTTATCAATCAGCTCGATATCTAAAATTCCTCCACCTCTTTTTTCCATATTGCGGGTGATAGGCTTTACCGCTTCTCTAAGTTTCGGTTTAATATTTGTAACCAATTGGTTAAGCCTGGCGAATTCTCCGTGGAAAATAAAGTGCACCTGCCCAACCTTCTTTTTATCGATCACGGTAGCCTTGAATCCTCCTCTTTCACTCCAGAACTTGGCGGCCTTACTGGCTGCCGCAACTACAGAGCTTTCCTCAATGGCCATAGGCAAAACATGATATTTGCCATTTATTAAAAAGTTTGGCGCAAGACCTAGTGGTAAGTAGAAATTTGAAACTGTATTCTCAATAAATTCATCATGAAGCTTCTGCAATTCATTATCATCATTCCAATATTGCTTCAGGACTGTGACGGCGGCATCATTGTTATTTAAATAATTTTCTGCCAGCCAATTTACTTTTTCGGTTTTGTTAAGTTTTGAAAATCCGTTTACGGGCTTTGTCATTTTTTAGGTATTTCAGGAGGTCAAAGATACAAAGCATATTTTTTAAAGACTTATAAATTAGTCGGGATGAAGCATGTAAAGCTGCACTTTTATTGGGAAATTGTTAACATTTAACAAACTAGCATAGTCATTTTTTGGTTAAATTTTAGTAAACTTGGCCTGCATTAAACATTCTTAAATTTTTATGAAGTTCCCTACAATATTGGTTGCTTTTTTTTTGGCAGCATCTTCTGTGCTAACGGCACAAAAAAAAGAAGCAAGTCTTGAAGAAATATGGAGTGGTACATTCCAAGAACAAAGATTACAATCCCTACAATCATTAAAGAATGGCGAAGAATATGTGATCCTAAACCGGGACCGCCAGACTGGGAATACCAGTATCGACGTTTACAGTTATAAAACCGGCAATAAGACAAGAACTATAGTAAATAGCGCAGATCTAGCCGAAATCAAAGGATTTGATGATTTCAAATTCAGCCCAAAAGAGGATAAGATTCTTTTATCTACTCAAGTTGAACCTATTTTCAGAAGGTCTTCGAAAGAGATCTTTTATGTATACGATATAAACACTAGGAGCCTGAAGAAAGTATATGATCATAAAATTCAGGAGGCATCCTTTTCTCCAGACGCTACCAAGGTAGCTTATGTGTTTGAAAATAATATTTACATTCTTAACCTTAAAAACGGAGAAAGAACCCAGGTGACCAAGGATGGAAAATTGAACGAGATTATTAATGGAGTT
>JBFIMP010000115.1:0-8291 GCA_041611635.1 Christiangramia sp. | reverse complement strand
GTAAGATATGCCAGGAAGATGATTACCAACCAAAGAAGTATCTGTATTACAAATCTCATGCTCTAAAAGTTTATATTTTAATTTGAAGGTTATTGGTTACCCGCAAATCTACAACTTTTTTTTATTCGTAAAAGTTTCTGTCATAAAAATCCATTCTTATCTTTGAGATTTTATGCACTTTATATGGAAAAAACCACTCCGGATTCCTTTTACAAACTCTTAATTGACGATCTTGGATTTGCAGCAACAGATAAACAGAATGTTGCTTTACAAATGTTATCTGAATTCGTCGTGAATGGAGGTAAAGACCGGCTTTTTCTTTTAAAGGGTTTTGCAGGGACAGGAAAGACGACCATTATTAGTACTCTGGTAAAGAACTTATGGAAGATCAGAAAATCTGGAGTTTTACTTGCTCCAACCGGCCGCGCGGCAAAGGTTATCTCCAATTATTCTAAAAAAGAAGCCTTTACCATTCATAAAAAGATTTATTTTCCAAAGAAATCCAGCGGTGGAGGTGTGCAATTTACTTTACAGCCAAATAAACATAAAAACTCCCTTTTTATAGTAGACGAGGCTTCGATGATCTCAGACGATGGGGGAAATTCTAAATTATTCGAGAATGGATCTCTTTTAGACGATCTCATTCAATTTGTTTACCAGGGACATAACTGCCAGTTAATTCTAATTGGGGATACCGCACAGTTGCCCCCGGTGAAAATGGAGCTTAGTCCAGCTCTGGAGGAGGAAAAACTCGGAATTAATTACAATAAGCAAGTTTCAGTCATAGAACTTGACGAAGTTGTTAGACAAAGCGAAGGAAGTGATATACTTCATAATGCTACATTAATCAGGGAAAGTTTACAGGAAGGATTTTACGAAAGCTTTAAATTTGAACTTACCCAGAATGCAGATGTAATAAGACTGGTAGATGGCTATGAAATCATGGACGCTATACAGGATTCTTATGGTATCAATGGCTATGAGGACACCAGCATCATCGTGCGTTCCAATAAAAGAGCCAATTTATATAATCAACAGATAAGATCCAGAATACTTTTTCAGGAAGAAGAACTTTCTGCCGGAGATTATCTTATGGTGGTCAAGAATAATTATTTCTGGGTGAAACCTAGCAGCGAAGCTGGATTTATAGCCAATGGAGATATCGTTAAGGTTCTGGAAATTTTTGGGTTCAAGGAATTGTATGGCTTCCGGTTTGCAGAAGTGCAGGTACAAATGGTTGATTATCCTAAAATGAGGCCTTTTGAAACTGTTATTATGCTGGATACGCTTACCAGTAATACTCCCTCACTAACTTACGAGGAATCCAATAAGCTCTACGAGGAGGTGAAAAAGGATTATGCCGATGAGCGTTCTAAATACAAGCAATTCATGAAGATTAAGAATAATAAATACTTCAATGCTTTGCAGATCAAATTTTCCTATGCCATAACCTGTCATAAATCACAAGGTGGGCAATGGAAAAACGTATTTATTGAACAGCCCTACTTGCCAAATGGAGTAGGTAAGGAGTACCTAAGATGGCTTTATACCGCGGTAACCCGGGCACAGGATAAATTATACCTCATAGGCTTTGGTGATGATTTTTTCACATCTAACTAATTATTACTTTTACGGAAAAATTTATGAAAGTACCAGCTAAAAATAAGATCATAGCGATGATTCCCGCGCGTTATGAAGCATCCAGATTTCCGGGTAAATTACTTAAAGATCTTAATGGAAAAACGGTGATCACCCGCACCTATGAGGCTGCAGTGAGCACCGGGCTTTTTGATGATGTATACGTGGTTACAGATAGTCAGGAAATCTTTGATGAAATTATTAAAGCTGGTGGAAAGGTTATTAAAAGTAAGAAGGAGCATGAATGTGGAAGCGATCGTATTGCAGAGGCAGTTGAGCACATGAACGTTGATATAGTGTTGAATGTCCAGGGGGACGAGCCATTTATAGATAAAAACAGTTTAGCCAGCTTGCTGGAAGTATTTCAGCAGGAAGGAGCCGAAGAAATAGACCTGGCTTCTCTTAAAACTGCCCTGAAAGAAAGCGATGAAATCACCAATCCCAATAATGTAAAGGTTATTACCGGGAAGGATGATTTTGCCCTGTATTTCTCCAGGTTTCCCATCCCTTATCCCAGAGATACTTCTGCCCAGGTGACGTACTTCAAGCATATTGGCATCTATGCCTTCAGAAAATCTGCCCTTATGGATTTTTACAGACTTCCTATGCTGCCATTGGAAGCTGCTGAAAAGATTGAATGTATCAGATATCTGGAATATGGTAAAAAGATCAAAATGGTAGAAACCAGCGTGAAAAGTATTGGGATAGATACTCCAGAAGATCTTGAAAAAGCAAGAAAGCTGTTGAGTTAATTACTAACAGCTTCCTTATAGGTTTTTAGTGCTCTTTCCCGAGCCTCCTTGTGATCTACCATTTTTTCAGGATAATCATCTGTGCCAAATTCGGGTACCCATTCCTTTATGTACTCTTTATTTTCGTCGAATTTATCTATCTGGGTGGTAGGATTAAAGATCCTGAAATATGGTGCCGCATCAACACCACTACCCGCAGCCCATTGCCAGTTACCCACATTAGAAGACATTTCGTAATCCAGTAGTTTTTCGGCAAAATAAGCCTCTCCCCAGCGCCAGTCTATCAATAGATGTTTACAAAGAAAAGAAGCTACAAGCATCCTTACGCGGTTGTGCATATAACCAGATTTGTTCAATTGGCGCATTCCGGCATCTACGAGAGGATAACCTGTTTTTCCCTGTTTCCATAAGTCGAATTCGTCTTCATTATTGCGCCAATCTATACGATCGTACTTCTTTTTGAAAGCTTCAGTTACAGTATCGGGATAATGATAAAGTATCTGCATAAAAAACTCCCTCCATACCAATTCGTCCAGAAAGGTTTTATTCTTTTCCTTATCGGCTTCTCTAACCATCTGGCGCACACTTACCGTTCCAAACCTAAGATGAGGGCCTAACCTGGAAGTTCCTTCTACGGCCGGGTAGTCACGTTTATCGTCATAATCCTGTATAAGTCCTGGGGTAACCTTATAATCTGGAACCTCTATGGAAGATTTTTTGAAACCCATATCGCTTAAACTTAGATTGGGTAACCTGCTATTTTCAATGAGATTGTCTCTATATCTTTTGGTGTAATGGAAATCGAGTTCGGTATTTTTGAATTTATCACGCCAGGTATTTTTGTAGGGAGTATATACCACGTAAGGATCTCCATCCTGTTTCACCACTTCATCTTTTTCAAAGATAACCTGATCTTTAAAGTCAAGGAATTCGATATCATTATCCTCTAAAAGATCTTTAATGTTTTTATCCCTTTCCTTAGCATATGGTTCGTAATCCCTGTTGGTGAAAACCTTTCTAATTTTTTGATCCTTAATGAGATCCTTAAAAATTTTTTCTGGAGTACCGTAATACATAGCTATGGAACTTCCATTTTCATCCTGTAGCTCTTCACGCATTTTTTGAAGAGTCTCATAAATAAAGCTCACCCTGGCATCATCTTCAGGTAATTTATCCAGTATTTCCTTATCAAAAATAAAAATGGGTAAAACCGGTAGATCATCTCTGAGTGCCGCCTTAAAGCCGGCATTATCATCAAGTCTTAAATCCCTTCTAAACCAAAAGATATTTACTTCCTTTCCCATTAATTATTGTTTATAGTAGATAAACCGCCATCAACGCCCAGTGTCTGGCCAGTGATCCAACTACTGTTCTCGCTAAGTAAAAATGCGGCTAAATTGGCTATATCTTTAGCTTCCCCTACTCTTTTAAGCGGATGTCTGTTATTCATCTTTTCTCTTTTATCATCATTAGACAGTAATTTTTCGGCTAAAGGCGTGTCGGTAAGTGATGGAGCGATTACATTTACTCTAAAGTTTGGAGCATATTCTGCGGCCAGGGATTTTGCGAAACCTTCGATCGCACCTTTGGCAGCGGCGACATTCGTATGAAATGGCATCCCCACTTTTACCGCAACCGTACTAAAAAAGACTAAGCTGGCTTGTGGGGATTTCTTAAGCTTATCTAAAACTCCCTGTACACTTCTAACCAATCCAAAAAAGTTGAGCTGCATTTCTTTCTCAAAACTTTCAGGTTTTATCATTTTGAATGGTTTCAGATCAATAGATCCAGGGCAGTATACCAGTCCGTCGATCTGTTCTGGAAGATCAAGGTCTTTTATATCATCTTTTAACACATCAAAATCAAGATGGGTGATGTTATCGGTATCCAGGTTTCCGGTGTTCCGCGATGCTACAATAATGTTGTGTTCACTGCTTAGAAGTTGTGAGATCTGAAATCCAATTCCGGTGGAGCCACCTATTAATAATATATTCTTTTTCATAATGATTAGTTTAATATATCCTGTTTAAGGGTTTCTGTTTTTGAAATGTCTTCCTGGTATTCACCAAAAAGTTCCAGGAGCTTTTCCTGTCTATAGTCAAATATTTCCTGAAGCTTTGGTTTTACCAGGAAAGGATGGGCCATTTGTCCCAAAAGTCCCATGGGTAATTTATAATCTATCACATCTTCCATTTCCACACCTCCGGGAATAGCTTTGATAAAATGCTTGTGATGCCAAAGAGCGTATGGTCCAAAACGTTGCTCATCCACGAAATACTCTCCTTCCTTTACGTGAGTAATTTCGGTAACCCATTTTGTTTTGATCCCGGCAATGGGGGTAACGATATATTGAATTATTTGCCCGGGAAACATAGGACGGTCTGCGCCAGAAAGGATTTCAAATCCCATATAATCGGGAGTGATAACCTTAAGGTTACGAGGATCTGAAAGAAAGTTCCAGGCTTCTTCAACCGAAATAGGTAATTTTTGGGTGCTGTGCAGATTATAGAGTTTCATTCTTAATATTTGACGTAAAATTACGCTCCATTTTGTTTAAAACGAAATTATTAAAGTTAAACAAAATATAAACCAATCATCTGAAAAGCCTATTTTAGTGTTCTATTACAACCGCTTCTTGTTATATTTACTCAAACTAAAATTTTAAAAGCATGAAAAAACTATTATCTCTTGTATTTATTATGTGTCTTACGTTTTCTGTAAGCGCTCAGATACAAACTCCCCAGCCAAGTCCAGCGATCAAGATTGAGCAAAAGGTAGGGCTTACCGATGTTACCCTGGAATATTCCAGGCCAGCGATGAGAGGAAGAACTATCTTTGGTGATCTTGTTCCTTATGGACAGGTATGGAGAACCGGTGCAAATTCGAATACCAAGATCAGTTTCAGTACAGATGTAATGATCAACGGCGAAAAACTTAAAAAGGGTTCTTATTCTATCTATTCGATACCAAATAAAGATTCATGGGACATAATGTTCTATTCATCTACAGATAACTGGGGGGTTCCACAAAACTGGGACGAATCCAAGGTAGCTTTAAAAGCTAAAGCTGAAGTTACCAAGTTACCTACGACGATGGAATCTTTTACTATAATGATCTATGACCTTAAAAATGATTCAGCAAGCCTGAATTTTGCCTGGGCAAATACTAAAGCAACTTTATCTCTGGGAGTTCCTACAGAGGAAATAGCAACAGCCAGTATTGAGAAAGTTATGAATGGCCCAACGGCTAACGAATATTTTGCTGCCGGAAGCTACTTTCACGAAGCCGGAAAAGATATTAATAAAGCTTATGAATGGGTTAGCAAAGCGACTGAAATGGCGGGTGATGACGCTTTCTGGATGTTAAGAAGAAAATCCTTGATCGAGGCTGAAATGGGTAAAAAAGACCAGGCGATTGCTACTGCTAAAAAGTCTCTGGCTTCTGCTGAGAAAGCGAATAATGCCGATTATGTAAAAATGAATAAAAAATCTATTGCAGAGTGGGAAGGGAATAAATAATTATTTCCCCGCTTTATTCTATTAAAGGTTTTTCTGTATTATTTCGTCAAGCTGAATTTAATTAAGCTTCTGAAACTCCCGATTCTTCGGGCCAGGATGACGGGTATACAGGAAAACCTTTTTTTAATACTCTAAGCCAATTCTCTCTCTTATGGTATCAAGAAGGTCCATTAATTCAAGGGTTTTGTCTAGATGCCAGATATCACTCTCTATTTTCCCCTGCAGGAGCATCTTTGTAACATGATCTGCCTCAAAATTATATCCTTTTGTTTTCGCTCCGAAATAAAAAGTTTCTTCATTTCCTTCAGAACCGATTTTTACGGTTGTTGGTTCATGAAACCTGGAATCCAGGAAAATCTTTCCTTTTTCCAGTTCTATTTCAGCCGTAGTAGGAGTCTTTTCCAATAGCGTTGAATATAGGTTGGCCCGGACTCCATGTTGATAACTGAACCTGATATCGCAGGAGGCATCCACGCTGGTTTCTGCAAATTGGGCGCTGGCTTCGATTTTCTCAGGTTTCCCTAAAAGGCAGTAGGCCAGGAAAACCGGGTAGATCCCAATATCCAGGAGACTTCCGCCCCCCAGATCTTTATTAAATAGGCGTTTAGATTTGTCAAATTCTGCAGTAAATCCAAAATCTGCAGTTACAGTCTTAATTTTTCCCAATTCGCCAGACTGCACCTTTTCCATAACAAATTCAAAATGGGGTAAAAACCTGGTCCACAAAGCTTCCATAAGGAAAACACCTTCTTTTCTGGAAAACTCTACCATTTCGCGGGCTTCATTTAAATTTATGGCAAAAGGCTTTTCGCATAATACCGCCTTGCCATTTTTTATGCACTGCATCGTAAGTTCATGATGAAATACATGTGGAGTTGCGATATAAATTACATGCACTTTTTCATCCTGCATTAACTGCTCGTAGGTTCCATAGCCTGTGCTTGCGCCATGTCTTTCTGCAAAAGAAAGGGCAGTCTCGCTACTTCTACTGGCCACAGCATAAAGTTGTGCGTTCTTAGTTGCAGCAAGATCTTCAGCAAATTTGTTTGCGATCTTTCCCAGACCTATAATGCCCCAGTTTACTTTATTCATGTTTTTTTCAATTCAGATTTATTCATGGTAAAAAGCTGTATGAAATAGGCAATAGCCATGACCAGCGAACATCCTAGAAGATTGAGCCATAAATATGGCATAAGTTCTAATTCAAAAACTAGAAATACGATCGCCTGGGTTATGATCGCTGCGATAAATACTGCGTTGCTTTTTACTATTTTAATAAAAAATGCCAGCAAAAATATTCCAAGTACATTTCCGTAGAAAAGACTACCAATGATATTTACCAGCTGAATAAGATTATCAAAAAGATCTGCTAAACTTGCAAAAGCAATGGCAATAATACCCCACATTAAGGTAAACCACTTGGAGGCTGCCAGGTAATGTTGTTCACTTTTTGCTTCTTCATGGTTGCGTCTATAAAGATCTATGACTGTAGTAGAAGCCAGGGCGTTAAGTTCTGAAGCTGTGGAAGACATTGCTGCAGAAAGGATTACCGCCAGTAAAAGGCCTATAAAACCTCGCGGAAGATTATTGAGGATAAAGTGTATAAATACATAATCCTTATCATTGCTTTCTGCATCTGCATCTGAAGCATCTATGAATAATCTGGCTTCTTCCCGAACTTTCTTCTGTTGCTTTTCAAGCTGCAGATATTCCTTCTCAAAATCTGCTTTTTGAGCTTCACTATAAGAAGACCGGTTTTCAGCATAATTGAGGCTTATATTTTGCTTCCTTTCCTGTATCTCGTCATTGATCATCATGAGGTCTTGATACTGTTCAGAATAATCAGAATTTAGAACGGTTTCTGTAGCCGCGGGATTAAAATTTAATGGTGCCGTATTGAACTGGTAGAAAACAAAGACCATCACACCCACTAAGAGTATAAAGAACTGCAGTGGAACTTTAAGTAAACCATTAAAGATCATTCCTAACTGGCTTTCCCTCACAGATCCTCCTGAAAGATATCTTTGAACCTGACTTTGGTCTGTTCCAAAATAGGAGAGAGCCAGGAAGCTTCCGCCTATAAGTCCGCTCCAGAGAGTATAGCGATTTTCAAAATCAAACGAATAATCCAGTACATTCATTTTGCCTCCTTTACCGGCAATTTCCAAAGCATTGGTGAAACTAACCGAATCTGGCAGGTAGCTTAAGATTATAAAAAAAGCAACCACCATACCTGTGAATATCACCGCCATTTGTTGCTTATGAGTTACGCTTACAGCTTTGGTTCCTCCAGAAACGGTGTAAATAATTACCAGCACCCCGATAATTACGGTTAGAGAAGTAAGGTTCCAGCCGAGTACAGCAGAAAGAACTATCGCCGGTG